>NZ_JBJUSG010000027.1:0-31391 GCF_046044395.1 Candidatus Magnetominusculus dajiuhuensis
CCCATTATGACACCTGCTACTTCCCCTGTAAAGATGGGGTTTTCCTGACGCTTACCTCCAAGCAATTACTATGCCTTCTCTTTTGCCTGCTTTTTTCTAATGCGTTTGCCCTGAAGGCTGTTACAGCAACATGTCACAGCAACAAAAGGTTTCAGGGATTTCCTCTTTTTACCTGAGTTTTCACCAGTACAAACACCTCTTCCCATATGAAGTTGGCGAGTTTTTGCAATATTTAAGGTTTATTACTATCAGGACAGGAGTTATCATTATAAAATACTCCTGTCAAATGCTTTAAACTGAGGCACCACCACAGCTCATCGTCGGCAACGGCTATCTGGAATTAAACAACTTAGCGATTTTCCTGATGGACTGAAGCGCCAGCGGCTGATGTACCTTGATTGCCTTGTGCGGGCAGACCTCTAAACAGCAGTAACATCTGATACATTTATCGTAGTCGAAATTCAGCCTTTTTGTGTCGTTGGCTATCGCCTTTGCAGGACATATTTTTACGCATTCGTTACAGAGTTTACACGCCCCTTCGATGTTCAGGGGATGGGACGTCAGGTTATTTCTGAGTAGTTTCCTCGCAAAAGGCGGACCAAAGACTATGGCTGTGAGAGTTGGAACGATAAAATTCTCTATATGTTTCATTTCCCCATCTATCGTGAACTCTCCGGCAAGCCCCCTGTCGCTTGCCGCCTTATTGGTGGGCAGAGACATCTCGCTGACGCCCAACATTCGGCAGACGGCCATGTCAAGGGCCACGGCGTTTGAACTACCCATGATAACCCCCATTTGTCTGACTATGCCGGATGTGCCCGGACCATCGCCTTCCATGCCGAGTATCCCGTCAATAATGTTGATTTCAGGCCTCAGCACACTGTATATCTCCACTAAAAGGCCGGCAAATAACTCCTTGTTTTCTCCAAGATTGAGATGCCACTGAGGTTTTCTCTTTCCTACGACACATCCAAAGAGGTTTTTAACCGCCAGCGTGAGGCCCATCTGCGTATGGGTCTTGAGTTTTGGTAGATTTATTATTACGTCAGCGGCGAGGGCGTCTTCTGATAGCTCAAGGGCATTATACCGCGCCGCCGACGTGAATTCCTCTCCATCGCGGCCTGAGAACACTTCTTTTGATACCGTGAACTCTTTAATCTCCACGGGAAGGCCCTTCAGCGCCTCCGCAATACCGCAGTCTTCGATTAACTTAGGGAACTTTGTAAATGTCGCGTGGCTGTCTGAGACCTGAGGCAGCGCGCCTTTTTCCAGGACATACTCCACCGCCGCCTTAATAATCAGGGGATGGGTCGTCACCGCCTTGTCGGGATGTGCCGATAAAAGAATATTGGGTTTGATTAGAACCCGCTGCCCGGCACTAATCCTGACAGAGGAGGTCTCCTCAATGGCCGCCATCATATCAAATATATCTTTCCTCAGTACGGCGTAATCATACGTTGAGTCTTTGACAATTACCTTAAGCATTGTTTATTGTAAACTAGGACGCGCGGTTGTGTCTATATTAGAAAATGATAGCCTCTTTATCTAATGAAAAAATAAAAGATGCCGTTGCCGTTAAAAACAATCACGGCAGATACAGAAACGACGCCTTTTTTATCGAAGGTACGCGGCTCTTTACCACCGCCCTTGATGCCGGAGTTGCGATTCAAAGTGTTTTCTTCACCTATGAATTCGCCGTCAAAGAAGCAAATACCCCCGTCTTAGAAAGATTAGATAAACTTGGCTTAACCCCTGAGGAGGTATCCCCAAAGGTAATGGAAAAACTCTCTGATACGCAAACCCCGCAAGGTATCGCCGGCATAGGGGCAAGAAGGAACTTCACCTTCGCGGACATTGATGCGGCAGCCAACCCTCAAATCGTCATATGCGACGGGATTAAGGACCCCGGCAATCTTGGTGCCATTATACGCACGGCGGAGGCGTTTGCCACTGACACGGTTGTTATCCTGCCAAACACATCCAATCCCTACGCCCCAAAGGCCATCAGGGCCTCGGCAGGGGGGATTTTTAATGTCGCCGTGGTGTATGCGGGGGCAAAGCGGGAGCTGGCGTCGTGGCTTAAGGACAGGGGCATACGCCTCATAGTAACCGTGCCGGAGGGCGGCACGGACATCAGAGACATAGACATGGCCTCGCCCTTTGCCGTAGTCTTTGGTGAAGAGGCCGTGGGCGCGTCCCCTGACATTATTAACATGGCAGACATAACCGCCACGATTCCGATGTGTGGCATGACAGGCAGCCTGAACGCGGCAGCGGCGGCGGCGGTGTTTCTCTATGAGTCATTCAGAAAGCGGCACTGATGGCCGCTTTAGGATAGACCTGGCTCTTGCGGCGGTGTTGTGGGCGCAGCGTGTCGGCTCCGGCAGCCTGTAACGGCTGAGGCAGCTTAATATCACATCAACCGCCCCATCAATGTCAATAAGATGCCCGGGGGAAATAAACAATGGTTTTACTGCCGTGCGGCTTCGCAAGACGGCTCCGACACACTCGCCAGCGTCAAACAAATAACTCCGGCTGCCTTTTTCCCTGCCCGGCTCTTCATAAGTGCCAATAAATCTTGACTTTGCAGCCCCTATGCTTACCGTGTTTAATAGTATGCCTATGTGAGAGGCAAGCCCTATTCGCCTTGGATGGGCTATTCCCTGTCCATCTACAATTATCGCATCTGGTCTGTGTCTTAGCCCCCTGATTGCCTCAATAAGCGTGGGGGCCTCTCTGAAGGATAAAAACCCGGGTATATAGGGGAAAGAAGTCTTTTGCGTTATTGAAACCTCGCCGATTTTATTGAGGGCAGGATATGTGAACAGACACGCGCTGCCTGTCACACTATCGCCGTAAAAGGAGGCATCCACGCCTGCCACGAGTTTTATTGCTCTGTGGAGGGCTACAATCTCTACCTTTGCCGCCAGTGAATTCTGGATTTCCTTAGCCTCGCTTATAATATCCGCAAAATTGGCTATTCCCCGCACCTTTATATTATAATATATAATTACAGAAAACCTGCAAGGAGGATAACTAATGTTGGAAAGAGCGCAAGTTGAAAATTCGTTGAATCAGATAAGGCCGGCCCTGCAAAGAGACGGCGGCAATGTGGAGTTGGTTGACGTAACAAGCGACGGGATAGTTAAGGTCAAACTGGTGGGGGCATGTGGATCTTGCCCAATGTCTATGATGACTCTGAAAGGCGGTATTGAGGCAAAACTAAAGGCCGACCTGCCCGGGGTGAAGGCCGTAGAGGCCGTTTAGTTTACGACGCCGCCAACGGCGGCAGCCCAAACGAAATAGACAAAACGTTGGCAAAAATACGGGTGAAGCTGAGGGGTATTTTTTTCTCCGCAGCTACCAGGGCGAGAGTTATGTTCGATTAACGACATTGCTGACAATGCCTTAAATCATCGGCATCGCCCGGTAGGCTCCGGACTGCTCACGGCAGCCGCTGATCTCCTCAACATGAGTGCGCGGTAAAGACATGCGTAAATAAGTCATCTGATGAATCGAAGACAATACCGCAGTACGGGCAGTTCGTTCTTTTTGTAGTATCGTCTTTAGACATACTATTTATATCTTCGGGCATACTATGTCACTCCGGGCGGTTTTTAAGCGCGGTAAATTTCAGGATATTTTTACCGTCCTGTCGGCTGTAGTTAATCTCGTCCATCAGTTGTTTAATGAAAAATATACCGAGGCCGCCTACATCCCTATCGTCTATACTGGCCTCTAAATCCGGTTCGGGGACGGTTGTCGAATCAAAGGGCACACCCTCGTCTATCAACTCTATATGCAGATTCCCCGCCTCATCCGCCTTAATAACCATTTCAACGGTGCCGGGCTGCCCTTCATAGGCATAGCGCGCGATATTGACAAATACCTCTTCCATTGCTAACTCAATTTCTCCCACCCTGTCAGCAGAGAAACCTTGCGAGGTGGCACCTGAGGCGGCAACTTCTATAAATTCCCTCAGGTGGCCAAGCGTTGCGGGAAGTTTAACCTCGGCAACAACTATCACGTCAATCAGCAGTCAGGTATTCCAGAATTTTTTCCACGTGTCCCTTGGCCTTGACCGCCTTGTAGTGTTTTATTATCGTGCCGTCACTGTCAATTATGAATGTGGAGCGGATTACCCCTGTTGTTTGCTTCCCGTAGGATATCTTCTGCCCCCATGCGCCGTAGGCCTCCATTGCCTTGTGTTGCGGGTCGCTGAGGAGCGGGAAATTCAGGGCGTGCCTGTCCTTGAATTTTTTATGGCTTTCCACTGAGTCAGCGCTCACACCCACAACGTGGGCATACGGAAGTAGTCTGTTTAAGTTGTCCCTGAAGTCGCAGGCCTCCTGCGTACAGCCCGGCGTGTTATCCCGCGGATAGAAATATAAGACGAGGCGATTTTTGCCCCCTTTTAATAAATCGCTCAATGTAAAATCCCTTTCCAGACCATTTTCGTCTATCCCCGTCAACTGAAACTCAACCGCCTTTGTTCCCTCCATATCAGCACACCTCCATTAATTTCCGCGCAGACGGCGGGATATCATAACATTACCGTGTCTTCGTGGCTGTAGGGCGGCACGCAGCAGCAGAGTAGCTTTAACGGTACCGTGCCTGTGTTTTTCAGCTTGTGCGGCGTGCCCGGCTCTATGCACACTGTGTCACCCGCTGATACCTCAAACACCTCATCGCCGTAGCTCATAAGCCCCCGGCCAACCGTAAAATGATATATCTCCTCCGTTAACTCGTGTTTGTGGAGGCTGGTCTGCCCGTTAATTTTCACTATTGCCTCGGCGAGGCTCTGTTTTTCGTTTCCGTGAACCTGCGGGTGCATAAGTTCCCTTATATCAGAGCCGTCTTTCGTCGTATACGCGTTTATTTTTTTGTACGTAGTCCTAATCATAGTTTAAAAGGTAACTCATTATCAGTCTGACCCCTATGCCGGTTGCCCCCTTGCATATGTATGGTTTATCTTTGTCGGCATTCGCGGTAGAGGCTATATCCAGATGTACCCACGGGGTATCGTCTACAAATTCACTCAGAAAATACGCCGCCGTTACAAGCCCGCCCGTACGCCCGCCTATGTTTTTTATATCGGCGATGTCGCTTTTGAGATAATCCTTATATTCCTCGTAAAGGGGCATCTGCCATACGCGTTCGTATGTCTCTGCGGAGGCCTTTTTTAGATTGTCCATGAGGGCCTCGTTATTTCCCATCATGGCTATGGCCTCGTTGCCAAGGGCAATAGAACACGCCCCGGTCAGCGTGGCCATGTCTATTATGACGGCAGGTTTATAGTGTTTGATTGCGTAGCCTATCGCGTCGGCAAGGACAAGGCGTCCCTCGGCGTCAGTATTGAGTATCTCTATCGTCTTACCCGTAATGGCGGTGACCACATCGCCGGGGCGCGTGGCGTTGCCGCCCGGCATGTTCTCAGTAGTCGGCAGCACGGCAATCAGATTTATGGGAAGCGCCAGCGCCGACACCGCCTTTACTATCCCAAGTGCCGCCGCCCCGCCCGCCATGTCGTATTTCATCTTTTCCATCCCATCGGCCGGTTTCAGGGAGATGCCGCCGCTGTCAAATGTGATGGACTTGCCGATTATGGCAACCGGGGCACCCTTACCACCCTTGTACTCTATGACTATGAACTTAGGCGGCTCCTCCGACCCCTTCGCCACAGACAGGTACGACCACATGCCCTCTTTTTTCGCGGCCTCTGCATCCAGCACCTTTACCTTTACGCGCTTACCGGCGAGAGACTTCGCCGTTTCGGCCAGAATAGCCGGTGTCATATCAGATGAGGGAGTATTTACTAAATCGCGGGCAAAGCTTGACGCGGGGACCACGGTGTCAAGCCATTTAATTGACCCGTCCGAGTTGCCAAACGCTCCACTACCCAGAACCGTCAGGGTTTTGATATCAGCGCGCTGTTCCTTTTCAGGCTTTTTATAGCGTTTGAACTCATAGCGGCTCAAGAGCACCCCCTCTACAAAATAGAAGGCCGGGGCATATTTCGCGCCCTTTAATTGTCCCAGTTCCCTGAGAACCGCCGTAGAAAGGGCAGCAGAGGAGACATTAGCCGCCTTGAGATATTTTGAAAAAAATACCTTGCCGCCCGCCCTTCTCAGTTTTTCAGATGTTATGTCCGCTGCCTTGCCAAGTCCGACGAGGACGACCCTGCCGGTTGTAGTGTGTATGAGCGTCAACTCCGCGTGCTTGCCGGTGAATTCCTTGGTTTCAAATACGCGTTTTATCAGGCTGCCGGTCTGCTCATCAAGTTTTGAATACACGGCACCCTTATAGTCTTCCGTAAACGGTAAAATCAGGACATCTGCCTTTATATCGGTCTCAGCAATATTGTCAACAATTTTTATCTCCAAACTGTCCCCCTTGTAGTAATGAATATATCAGGTATTGTATCACAGCGCGCTGTGTAACGCAATACGCCGTCAAAGCCCCCCTCGAATCCCTTAATCAGTAAGAGGATTAACGACGAAGGGGGATAATCCCCCTTCACCCCGTAAATTTCGCCATGTTTTATCTATTTATTTCCACCTGCCGCCCGTTGGCGGCTTCAATTCTCCGGCCAAATCAATTTATGCCGTACTTCTTTAGCCTGTGTCTGAACTGCCTGAACGAGATATTGAGCAGCCCTGCCGCGTCGGTCTTACTGCCTCCGGCCTTGTCAAGCGCCATAAGCAGATATTTCTTTTCGGTCTCCATTAATATGTCGTCAAGCGATACGCCCGCGTCTGAAAATTCAGCACACGTCGGCGGGTGTGCGGTGGTATCCGCCGTCCGGCAGCGAATATCCTCTGGCAGCTCATCCTCCGTAACCACTGATTTGTCAGTGAATGTGAGCATCCGGTCAAGCGTGTTTTCAAGCTCTCTTACATTGCCCGGCCACGAGTATTTCATAAGGACATCTATTGCCCCTTGCGTGAATTTCACATGCGAGGCATTGTTTTTATCTAAATAATAGTCAACCAACACGGGGATGTCCTCTTTTCTTTCCCGCAGTGGAGGCAGGTGTATGGGTATGACGTTTAATCTGTAAAACAAGTCAGCCCTGAATCTGCCCGCCGCCGCCTCGTCTTTTAAAACCTTATTCGTTGCGGAGATTATCCTTACATCAACGGTTATGTCTTTCGTGCCTCCTATGCGCCTGAATGAGCCGTCCTCAATCACCCTGAGAATCTTGGCCTGCAGGTTTTGCGGCATATCGCCGATCTCATCAAGGAATATGGCGCCGCCGTCGGCTGCCTCAAACAGCCCTGTTTTGTTTGAATTCGCCCCTGTGAACGAACCCCTCATATAACCAAAAAGCTCGCTCTCCAGAAGTCCCTCCGGAAGGGCGGCGCAGTTTATGGGGATAAAATCCCTGACAGCCCTCTTGCTGAGGTTGTGTACCGCCCTTGCGATAAGCTCCTTGCCACAGCCGCTTTCGCCGGTTATCAGCACATTGGCATTGCTCTCCGCCACCTTGGGCAGGCTCAACAGAAGGTCTCGAATTGCCTTGCTCTTCCCTGCTACTTTTTCAAACGTGAACACCACCTGAGAGCGAAGATTCTTAACCTCCCTACTCAACAGACGCCTCTCAAGGGCATTTTTGACTATTAATCTTATTTCGTCTATCTTAAATGGCTTGTTTATATAATCATACGCGCCTAATTTCATCGCCTCTATGGCATCCTCTGTCGTGCCGAAGGCGGTTATCATCAACACCATCGTCTCAGGGGAAAGCTCTCTGACCCCCTTTAATATCTCATAACCGCTTCCAATCGGCATCCTTATGTCTGTTATTACGATATCGAAGATGTCTTTTTTCAGGATTTCAAGACCCTCTCCGCCGTCATAGGCGCTCACTACATCGTATCCCTCGCCCTCCAGCAGGAGTTTTAATATGTCGTTCATGCTTTTTTCGTCTTCTACTACGAGAATCTTGGCCTGATTCATTTAAATGTCCTCCACGTTTGGCCCAATTGGCTCAATTGGCCCGATTGGCAACACAATCTTGAAGGTCGTACCCTCTTCATAGATGCTGCTTACGCTTATCCTGCCCATATGCTCCTGTATAATCCTGTATACTATGGCAAGGCCCAGCCCGGAGCCTCCCTTTTTGGTCGTAAAAAATGGATAAAATATCTTTTTCAATACCTCCGGTTTTATGCCGCCGCCATTGTCTTCAAACGCTATTCTAACATAACCCGCCGTGGCTTTAGCAGAGATAACAATTCGCCTGACACGCGTGTCAGACCCCGGAACCGGACATCCAAAAGACTGCACCGCGTTGAGGCACATGTTCCAAAACACCTGCTTGAGCTTGTCCTCGTCACCGTTTATAATAACATCGTCCTCTATACCCTCTGCGATTATTTGCAGACCACTGTCGTTTTCCCCGCTTAAAGAGTTGCGAAGCACCTCAAGGGTCTCTCTGACAATGGCGGTAACAGAGATTTCCCTGAATTCAGGCGGCCTTGGATTTGAATAAACAAGAAAATCTGTGATTATCTTATTAAGCCTGTCCATTTCATAGAGGGCTATTTCCATAACCCTTGCCGTCTTGTCCGGGGGAACTGTCCCCTCTCTGAGCATCTCCACAGAGGCGCGCAACGCCGCCAGCGGGTTTCTTATTTCATGCGCTATATTGGCCGAGAGTTCTCCAATAGCCGCAAGTTTCTCCTTTTCCTTCATCTCGCGCTCAAGTTCGGTTATCTTTGTCAGATCCTCAAAGGTTATAACAAACCCCAGCATTTGGCCTGTGTTGTCTCTATGCTCAGAGAGTTTTAGTTCGATTATTTTATTGGTTGCAGCCATCGTCCCCTTGTATATCCCCTTCGTTATAGGAAGGCTGACGAAATCAAACACGTCTGTAAGGATCATCCCTGTGGCTGCCGCACGATTTATGCCGGTTATTTCCTCAGCCGGGCGGTTGAACAGCATGACGTTGCCCCCCGTGTCGGTGTAGAGCAGTCCGTTGGGTATGTTTTCTATAACCTCCCTGTGAAAGGCATAGAGGTCGCTGAAGTCTCTTTCGGTTTTTATAAGACTGCTTGACGTTCGCTCAAGATTTATCAGCAGGTGGCGGCTAAGGTAGGCTATTATAAAAAGGGCGGTTATATTGGCAAATATATTATAAAAGAAATCCTTCGGCCCCAGACTCCTCAGGTATGGAACAGTTAATATCTGGTAAAATTGCATCTCTAAAACGACGCCGTAGGAGATACCGCTTAGGCCGGCTACGATTAAAATCGTCCGCCTTCCAAGCGTAATTCCAGCGCTTATTACGTTAACAAGCAATAGGAAAGAAAACCAGCTATCTATACCGCCGGTCATCAGAATCAACGTGATAATTAAAAATATATCAAGTATTATCTGAAAATATGTGAACAAATAAAAAGACTTCTCTACGGCGTTGCCAGATTTTTCGTATGACTTCAGCAGGACTTTGTAAATTATCAGATATATGATGGTCAGAAAGAAAATAAATGCGGCCAGGTAGGAAAGCAATATCGGATATATAAATATCACAAACTTCTGGCCGTAAAGAAAAAACGAGGCCAGAAGCAGGTATGTGATAAAGACCCTCAGGAGTATCAACGACCTGAGCTTAGTAAATTCCATCCTAACCCAGGTTACTTAATCAAGGTGACCATCTTGAATATAGGCAGGTACATGGCTACGACGGTAAAACCCACCGTGCCGCCAAGAAACACAATCATAAGCGGTTCCATCAGGGCGGTAAGGTTTGAAACGGCCTGGTCAACCTCCTCGTCATAAAAGTCCGCTATCTTGGACAGCATCGCGTCAAGCGCGCCCGTAGACTCGCCAATAGATACCATACTGGTTACCATCGGCGGAAACACCTTCGATTTCGATAATGGTTCAACCATCGTCTGTCCCTCTGTTACCGAGGTCCTGACTATGTTTATGGTTCTCTCCACTACCTTGTTGCCAGATGTCTTGGCGGTATTTTCGAGGGCCTCCAATATGGGTACCCCGCTTCTGATGAGCGTCCCAAGGGTGCGGGTGAATTTGGCCACCGCGACCTTCTGTATAAGCACTCCAAATATGGGCATCTTTAAAAATATCGCGTCTGTGGCGTATCTGCCTTTGTCAGTACTTCGTATTTGTTTATATATAAACACAAACGCCACTACCGATATCACAATAATCAGACCGCCCCACCCTGCTATGAAACTGCTCAGTGCAATAATGACCCTCGTAGGGGCGGGCAGCGTACCGCCTAACTGGGCAAACATCTTTGCGAATGTCGGCACAACAAACACCATTATGACGCCGATACAAATAACGGCTATCGAAATGATTACTATCGGATAGGTCATAGCGCCCTTGACCTTCTTTTTCAGCCTGAGGGCCTTCTCTATGTAATCGGCGAGGTTCTGTAATACCGAATCAAGGATACCACCAAGTTCACCGGCCTGCACCATGTTCGCATACAGCTCATCAAAGACCTTAGGATGTTTCTTTATGGCGTCAGCAAAAGTCATACCGCTTTCAACATCCTCTTTCATCTTGGCTATGATTCCCCGAAACGTTGCGTTTTCTGTCTGCGTTGCAAGGATGTCAAGGGCCTGCACAAGAGGCAAACCCGCGTCTATCATCGTAGAAAACTGCCTTGTAAACACCACAAGGTCCTTCGGGGGAACACTCCCGCCCATCGTAAACGCCTTCTTTGCCGGCTTTTTCGCCTCAGCAGCCATTATACCTCCCTCACACAGTCCCTGTATTTAGGTTATATCTAATCGCAACAATATGTCAACCCATCGGCTGAACAGGGCAATCAGCTCTTCCCTAACATATTCGTTGACGCCACCATATAGACAACACAGCCTGTACATGTCTTGCCATCGTCCTTGTTGCATCTCCTTTTATTAAGCTCCCAGCATGGTAGCGTCTTATCTACAAAGGCCGAACACTGTTTTCGTATCTGCTGCGGACATTGGGTTATCTCCCAGCATGGGGCATAGTCCAGCAGGAGCTTCACCCCCTCAATACTGATTTTCCTGTCATGCACCAGATCCCTGATACAATTGAGCCATTTTATATCGTTTTCTGAGTAGAACCGGTTCCTGTTCTTCCTAAATGGCTTAATCAACCCGTGCTTTTCATAAAGCCTCAGCGTCTGGTCGGTTGTCCCGACAAGCTCCGCCGCAACACTGATTGTGTACAATGGCCTGTCATCTTTGGCCTCGATCTTATTGGTATCTTTAGTGTCTTTAGTATTCGGGGCCTTCATCTTCACAGTTGCCAATTATCTGAACTCCACAATGTCGTCAAACGCCAGCCGATATTTCGGAGGTTGAGGGTTCAGCCTGTATCCAAACGGCACGATAAGCGCGACGTCATATTTTGCATGGTCAAGGCCGAGGGCCTCCATAACCTTTGGCGCGGATAAGCCGCCGATAGGACACGAATCTATACCGACAAAAGCGGCAGCCGTCATCATGTTCGCCGCCGCTATATGGCACTGCGTTATGCTCCATTGGCGTACGTCTATGCCTGAGTAGAAATCGGCGTAAAACTTTCTTACCCACGCAAGCACATCAGGGCGGCCAGCGTGGCAGGCAAACCTCGCCTCTACGTATTCAGACCCCGGCCTCAAGTCTTCTACTTTGGCCGCTATTGCCACAGCGTCGCTGCACGTTGTAAGCTGCACCTGATTAAAACACGCCTCTTTCAGCCTTTCCTTCAACTCCTGAGTGCGCACCACGATAAATCTCCAGTGCTCTAAGCCAAAAGACGACGGGCTGAGCCGCCCGGCTTCAAGGATAAATCTGAGGTGCTCTTCCGGTATCTTTTTCCCCTCATCGAAAACTTTACACGCATGGCGAAACTGCATCGCCTTCAGGAAGTCTTCTTTCATGGTTTTTCCTCCTTATGGCCATCTTCCACATCGTGCCCATCTTGCTCATCCATTTCAAGTTTCAGCCCGGCCACTAAAATATCTTCTAATGTCCATTCATTATCAGGCTTTGTCGGCACTTTTGGCTTTGCCGACACTACTGGCTCAATTATCAGTTCGGGCACTTCGGGCGCGGCATCCTTTTTGGACTTCGCTCCTTTTTTGGACTTCGCCACCTTTTTGGGCTTAGATTCTATCTCTGGGGCTTCCCCCATCTCAAGCATCTCCGGCATCTCAAGCATCTCCGGCGCTTGGGGTTGGATACCCTTGTCTGCCTCACCTGCGTCATCAGGTGCATCCTGTCCCATTTCCAGCTCCACCAGCGCGGCCAGGGATTTGAAGTCGCTGGTGTCAATTTTCAAATTCCCTGCCTCGTCCTCTATGGGCCGGTCTATATCCAAAGAGTATTCAGGAGATATGTCGAACTCTTGCTCTGTGGTATCCCCGGTATCCCGCACTACTTCCAACTCATCAGGCGCACCGGCTATCTCAAGAGAAAAACCGGGCGGCAACTCTATCTGCATCTGGCCTTCGTCAGTTTCGGCCAACGGCTGCTCAACCCTTTCGTAATTGTCTGATTCTAACGATACGGCGCTGCCACTATCCTCTAACTCTGGATAAACATCCCGGTCCGCGGAAAACTCCTCTGTCTCAAGCTGAATATCCCCCGCTTGCGGCAGCTCAAGTCCTTCCCGCTCATAAGTATCTTCGCCAGTACCGGGCAACTCATCCGATTCAAGCTGAAAATTAAACTCAGACGTGACCTCCGGCTCCGGTTCTATTTCCATACCGTCCTGTATTTTCATATCAATGTCCTCATCCAGTGCAATCTCAGGCAGGTCGTCTTTATATCCTTCGCCATGGTCAATCTGCCCCTCCTGCTGCGATGAAGGGTTAGCCTGTGGTTCACCCTCCAGAGTGAACTCATCAAGGGAAAACTCGATTTCCTCACCTTTGCCATGGTCAACCGTGATCTCATCAGGTACCTCGTCAGGCGGCGCAGGCGTGGGTGCCTCTGCAGGCGTGGGTGCGTCTAATGTAAAGGCATCTGAATCCACGGCACCGGGGTCTAATGTGATGGCCTCAGGGTCTAAGGTAAAGGCCTCTGAATCCACGGCGTCAGGGTCTAAGGTGAGGGCCTCTGAGTCCACGGTGCCAGGGTCTACAGCGAATGTGACGCCGGAGTCCTCATCAGTGCTCTGTTCTACGATAAACTCATCGTGTTCATTCGACATTTGTATGCCAATAGTCTCATCATCTTCGGTTCGTTTGTGTTCATATCCGGCGTCTGGCGAAACGGCGGGAAACTCCCCCGCCGCTAACCCCACTGCCGCGCCAAACCCCGCATCGGCTATGTAGTCCGGCTGGTTCAATGGCACTGTATCATGCTCATAGTCCGGCGCAGACGACCCAAGCGGCACATAGGACGACGAATCTGACCTTCGCGTCCTCGTCGCCAACCAGTAACAGATGACCGGCTGAGCCGCGGTGGTTAACAACAATATCACAAACAAACCCCCGTAGATAACAAGCAAAGCAGATAGATTATCCTTAGAAAACGCCACAAAAAGAGGAACAACTCTCGATATAATTAATCCTATCAATGGTGAGCCGAGGCACAAAAATCCAAACTTTTTATTTACCTGCAGCCTCTCACATATGGCCATCCATATAAGTACCATAACCGCGATGTTCACTATTGGTATTAACATCAAAAATATCCACCACCACGGCTTACCGGCGGCCTGTGCCATCGTATATAATTGGAGACCCGCAATCCATGCCATCCAGGGCGAAGACACGCCCAGCCTTACGGCAATCTTATACAGGAAATAGCCGTAAAGCAACGCACCAAGTAAAATCAGGACAAATGCGCCGATGAGTATCCTAAGAAACGTCTTAGGTTCTATTGGAAAGCTCGCCGGTGATGGCTTCTGCGGCATCGGCACATTGCGTTTTGCCACCGGGCGCGCGGGAGGCATTGGGGCGGCGGTTGCCGAAGGCTGCGCCGGCCCGGGCGTTGCCTTAACAACAGGAGACTGTGCCGGTGCGGTAACAGAAGGCTGTGCAGTCTTCTGAGGGTGCGGCGTAACTGCGGCCGCGGGCGGTGGCGGGGTTGCCGCGGCAACAGGCGGCGGTGTTTTTTTAGGTGCCTGAGGCGCTGCCGTCGCTGACGGCGGTGGCGGTGTTTTAGGCGCTGCCTCTGTATTGCGCGGCTTAGGGCTGGCCTTCGTCTCAGGCGGCACCGCCTCTGTATCTTCTTCATTGGGGGGCGGATAATCAGTGACATGAGATTGCCCGTTTTTGTCAATCCATCTAAACAGGCCGGCTTCCGCCATATTCTGAGCAAAGAATACCGATAACACTATCAGTAAAACCGGCAAAATAAGCCTTATTCTCATATGCCCTCCCTTATTACAAAAAGCATCTTTAAACCGACACAGCGATTCTACCAAATTTCCCAATGTAAAATCTCTGTTATATTCAGGGCTATTCATTTGCAGCCATGTGTTTTTCCTTTATTTTCCGGCTATATAATCGCCAAGAAGTCCTCTTGTGTGTTCGTCGTCATGGCAATAGGCACACAGGTTTTCCCAATTTGAACCATCTGCCGGGTTATTGTTGTGATTGCCGTCTTTGTGGTGCACTGTCAGCAGGTTCTTGTTTTTTTCGTCGAACTCACGGCCACACTTCGCGCAGATAAGACCATGGATTTGCAGCGACTGCTGCCGGTAGTTGGCGTTTGTATTTTGGCCCGCCGCCTTCAGCTCCCTGATTATCTCCTCAACGGATTTGTTGCCGCCGGTTGGCTTGCCAATCGGCCTCCTTGGTTTAAACGACCGGTTCTGAGGCATATCCATTCTCCTTGTTACTGGCAATCAACTCAGGTCTGACTTTCACGGGGATTATCATTCTAAGGCCCTGCAGGTATGACCTTACAGCCTTTGCCTTTTGCTCTTCCTGTGCCGATTTCACGATTGATTCTACTGCCTCATCATTGCCCTTGAACTGCGCGGCGATCTCCTTAGGCAGGGCTGATTTTGTGTCCGCGGCCAGTTCTATTACCCTCCTCATTTTTTGTATGGCGAGGTCTTCTCGTTTTTTCAGCTCAAAGTACTGGGGAGTAAGCCTGCTTAAATCAAGGGTTCTGAGGTATATCTCCTTTCTGAACACCCCGTCTCTGATAAAAGCGGGGTCACGCGTTATTGAATCATTTATCTCCTCGTCGCTGACCCTTATGCCAAGCTTGTTGGCCTCAGCCAACAGTAGTTGATTTTCTATTATTCCCTCAAGGACAACCTCTTTCAGTCTTAGTTGCTTTTCCATCTCTGGAGTGAACTTCTCCTTTAGCATATTGGAGTAGTAGTTTTTCATATTTTCATACATCCTCCAGTACTCCTCCGGGTATATCTTCTTATCCCCTACCTCTGCCACAGCAAGCTGCTTTGACGACTTGTCTATCGGCCCCACGTAGAAAAATATGAAGGATATGATTATCAAAAAGAAAAACACGTAAAAAAACTTCGCATACTTGTGCATGAATTTGATCATCTTACGTCTCCTTTATCGTTAAGTCTTTGTCACGCATATTTGATGACGCTGCGATTTCCTCATCACAGTGAACAGTGTCCCCTTCAGGCAGTATTGACGAGATCGAGTGTTTATAAATCAGTTGCTCCCTGACATCTCTCAGTATTATAACAAAGTTGTCGAATCCTTTGATTACACCCTTCAATTTCACCCCGTTTATCAGGTACACTACTACTGGCGTCTTTTCTTTCCTGAGAAGGTTCAAATATGTATCCTGCAGGGTTGTACCCCTATCTGCCGCCATCGTCTAAGTCTCCTTTTTCATGTACTATAAATTATTTTTCTTAATAATTCAAGCTGTTAATGCGGCAGATGAGGGATAATTTTATCCAAAATCTCATTTTCGCCAAATATTCCAGTTATATCAAGGCATTTGATGTCCGGTTCGTTCTTAAACCAGCTCATCTGTCTCTTGGCGTATCTGCGCGTTGCCTGTTTTATATTTGACACGGCCTCATCAAACCCTGTCTCTTTCCTGAAGTACGCAAATAGTTCTTTATAGCCGATTGCCTGCATAGGCGTGTGTGCCAGCTCAAGTGCGAACAGCGCCTGTGCCTCCTCTGTGAGACCAGCCGCTAACATCGCGTCAACTCTTTCGTTTATCATTGCGTAGAGTTCGTCCCTTTGCCTCATCAGGCATATCTTTATGAACTCATAGGGAAGCGGCCTTGTCATTTCCGTTTGCAGTCTCGACATGGGTGTGCCGCATTTGAGGCATACCTCTATGGCGCGTACAACTCTGCGGTGGTCGTTGGGGTTTAACTTTTCGGTAATTTTTGGGTCGAGGCCGCTTAGATAGTTGTATAGGAACCCGGGCGTTTGTGCCTCGGCGTTCATGAGGTTTGTCCTCAGTTCCCAATCCGCCGATGGCGCTGTGAAAAGCCCCTTTGACATTGCCCTGATATAAAGCCCTGTGCCGCCGGTAATGATTGGCCGCTTGCCCCTTGCGATGATGTCTTCTATTGCCAGGGCGGCCTCAGAGACGTACCGCCCGGTGCTGTACGGCTCAGTCGGCGGGGCGATGTCTATCATGTGGTGGGGAATGAGTGATCTTTGATCTATGGTTGGCTTGGCCGTGCCTATATCCATGTCCTTGTACACCTGCATTGAGTCGGCGCTTATTATCTCACCGCCAAGCTGCTGCGCCAAGAGTATCGAGACGCCCGTCTTTCCAACACAGGTCGGGCCGCATATGGTTACTACTTTGTTCACCTTAGGCCAGTGCCGCACGGCGCACGGCAAATGCCGCCTTTGCCGCCCCCGCCATTTCCCTCACATCATGCACCCGCACAATATCAGCCCCCTTTAATATCGAAGCCGCCACCATCGCCGCCGTCCCCATTGCCCTGTTTTCAACCCCTGCGCCGTCTAATATCTGTCCTATGAAGGCCTTTTTTGATACACCCACCATTATGGGCATCCCCATAGTTGCAAACCTGTCAAGGTTTCCTATTATCTGAAGGTTATGTGCCGTGGTCTTGCCAAACCCTATGCCAGGGTCAAGGATTATCAGGTCTTTTTTTACGCCTGCCGCCAGTGCCATCTCTATACTTCTATTGAAATAATCTTCGATTTCCGAAAAAATTGCTTCATAGACGGGGTTTTTCTGCATATCTTTTGGTGTGCCTTTGATGTGCATTATGACTACCGCCGCCTCATATAACGCCGCGACGCCGGCCATGTCAGGGTCAAATCGAAGGCCGCTTATGTCGTTTACTATCTCTGCCCCCGCCTGTAGCGCCCTCTCTGCCACACCGGCCTTATACGTGTCAATAGATATGGCAACGGGGATACTACCGGCAAGCGCCTCTATTACGGGTATCGTCCTTCTGAGTTCTTCCTCATATGATACGGCCTCAGCACCTGGACGGGTTGACTCCCCGCCTATGTCTATTATATCAGCGCCATCAGCGGCCATCGAAAGTGCGTGCTCAATGGCTCTGGTCTTGTCAAAAAATTGCCCACCATCTGAAAAAGAATCAGGCGTAACGTTAAGCACACCCATGATACACGGTTTTTCGGATAGGTCTATGGTATGTCTTTTAAGGCGTAGTATCAAGAAGGTTGGGGGCGTAGCTGCCTTGTTTGTTCCATTACCAGTTCTATTTCGTCATTTCCTATGGTCTCTTTTTCCAGGAGTATTTTGGCCATAGCCTCAAGCGTATCTATGTTGGCGCTGAGGAGTTCCCTCGCGTTTTCATAGGCCTCCATTACTAATCTCCTGACCTCATCGTCAATGCCTATGGCGGTCTTTTCGCTGTAGTCCTTGTGTCTGGCTATCTCTCTGCCGAGGAAAATCTGCTCTTCCTTTTTCCCAAAAGTAAGCGGTCCCATCACGTCTGACATACCCCACTCAGTAACCATCTTTCTGGCAAGGTCTGTGGCGCGCTCAAGGTCATTGCCCGCCCCCGTGGTCATGTGGTTAAGGGCCAGCTCTTCGGCAGCCCTGCCTCCCAGTAGGACTTTCAGGGTCTTTTTGAGGAATTCCTTTGAGTAAGTATATCGGTCGTCAATGGGCAGTTGCTGGGTTATGCCGAGGGCGCGGCCCCTGGGTATGATACTGACCTTATGCACAGGGTCAGTGCCCGGCGTGTACTTCGCAACAAGGGCATGGCCGGATTCGTGATAGGCGGTGTTTCTCTTTTCCTCGTCACTGATTATCATGCTCCTTCTCTCAACACCCATCAGTACCTTGTCTTTGGCCATATCGAAATCCACCATCTCGACCTTTTCCTTGGTGTCCCTTGCGGCCAAAAGCGCCGCCTCGTTTACAAGGTTTGAAAGATCTGCCCCGGTAAAGCCCGGCGTACCCCTCGCTATGAGCGCTAAGTCAACATTCTCATCTATTGGAACTTCCGCCGTATGTACCTTTAGTATCTCCTCACGCCCCCTTACGTCGGGCTGAGATACGACAACCTGCCTGTCAAACCTCCCTGGCCTAAGTAGGGCAGGGTCAAGGACATCCGGCCTGTTTGTGGCCGCTACGACGATTCTGCCTTCTTTGCCTTCAAAGCCATCCATCTCCACAAGCAGTTGGTTGAGGGTCTGTTCACGCTCGTCATGTCCACCGCCAAGACCTGCGCCTCTGTGTCTTCCAACAGCGTCTATCTCATCAATAAATATGATGCACGGTGCATTTTTCTTCGCCTGGTCAAAGAGGTCCCTCACGCGTGAGGCACCAACGCCGACAAACATCTCCACAAAGTCCGAACCCGATATTGAATAAAACGGCACATCGGCCTCGCCAGCAATAGCCCTTGCCAGCAGGGTCTTACCCGTTCCGGGAGGGCCTACGAGCAACACCCCTTTGGGGATTCTGCCGCCCAGTCTTGTAAACTTCTGCGGGTCCCTGAGGAAATCTATTATCTCCTGCACCTCCGCCTTTGCCTCTTCTATACCAGCCACATCCTTGAACGTTACCTTGTTCGTTTTGTCGGAGACTAGTCTCGCCTTAGATTTGCCAAACGACATGGCCTTGTTGCCACCTACCTGCATCTGGCGCATAAAAAATATCCATATCAGCGCAAGAAAGATTATCGGCCCCCATGAAAAGAAAAAATTCACGTACCACGGGTTCGACACCGGCGGCTTCACCGTTATCTTAACATTCTTAGCCATCAGTTCCTTCACAAGGTCTGGATATTCCATGGCAAATGTCCTGAATACCTTGCCGTCTTTCAGCTTGCCCGTTACCTCGTTTTCCTTTATGTTGACCTCTTCTAAGGCTCCGGTCTTTAATTTATCAAGGAAATCCGAGAAGATAAGCTCCTCCTGCATAGGCTTCTGAACACTCAGCAGGTTAAACAGCACTATCATCAGGCCGCCGATAAACAGCCACACGAATATGTTTTTATATGCGTTATTCAAGGCATTCTGTCTCCGCAGTCATTATAGCATATATTTAATATCAATTTCTCATTATAATAATGTGACAAATAATAATTAAATATATGGCCTCACGGATTAACGACGAAGGGGAGGTAACCTCCCCTTCACCCCGTAAATTTCGCCACGCTTTGTCTATCGCGTTTGGGCTGCCACCGACAAGACGGGGGATTATCCCCTCGTTGGCGGCTTCAGTGCTCCGGCTGCGGGATATGTAGATATTTTCGTAATTATTGTGATAGCATAGGCGTAGGCTGAACATTGACATGAAAAGAACACTAACTTGAAAAGGACACCCACTTGAAAAAGGCAAAGATATCTATAACGACGACCTCCTTCGGCAAGTACGACGATAGATCTCTGGCACCGTTGCACGCTCACTTTGAAATTGTCCTAAACCCTTATGGCAGGAAATTAAAAAAAGAGGAGATCGTGCAGCTCTGCCGCGGCTCTATTGGGATTATAGCAGGCACTGAACCGTTGAGCGCTGATGTGCTGGAGGGACTGCCAGGGTTAAGGGTAATATCCAGATGCGGGACAGGGCTTGACAATGTTGATATGTTGGCGGCAAGGAGGCTTGGGATAGAGGTCTTTAACACCCCTGACGCGCCCACGCGCGCGGTTGCCGAGTTGACAGTCGGCCTGATATTGAATCTCATGAGGAAAATAAACGAAATGGACTCCGCCATCAGGGCTGGCAGGTGGGAGAAACTCATGGGCAATCTGCTGGCCGGAAAAAACATCGGTATCATAGGATTTGGAAGGATTGGAAGGGCGTCGGCCTCGCTGTTACAGTCATTGGGATGCGTGATTGCCTTTACTGACCCGATTGTTCAGGACGAGCCGCCCCAAATACGGCGTTTACCACTGAACGAGCTGCTGGGATTTGCTGACATAGTGATTATTCATGTCTCCTCAAAGGATCTGATTGTGGGGTCGGGTGAGATTGCGCGTATGAAAAAAGGCGGTTGGCTTATCAATGTATCACGCGGCGGGACAGTGGACGAGGACGCGCTGTTTGACGGCCTGAAAAGTGGCCATCTAAGCGGAGCGGCGATTGATGTATTCAGGAGTGAACCCTATGAGGGCAACTTAAGGGAGTTGAAAAATATCATTCTCACCCCGCATGTGGGTTCATACGCGGTTGAATCGCGCGTTGAGATGGAACGGCTGTCCACAGAGAACCTGTTACGGGGGCTGGGCAGTGCCTAAAGCAGGCAGGGTTGCGGTTTTTGGCGGAGCGGGTTTTCTTGGAAGCCATGTGGCAGATTGCCTTGATGCAGCGGGATATGAGGTGTTTATCTATGACATCAGGCAATCGCAGTACCTGAGCGGCTCGCAGCAAATGGTAGTTGGCGACATTTTAGATGAGCAGGCCGTCGAGACGGTTGTCCGGGGGTGTGATTACGTCTATAACTTTGCCGGTATCGCTGACATAGATGAGGCAAGCAGGAAGCCCCTGGAAGGGGTACGCTACAATATACTTGGAAACGCTATCATACTGGAGGCGTGCAGAAAGGCAAACGTGAAGAGGTTCGTCTTTGCCAGTTCCCTTTACGTTTACAGCAAGGCAGGCTCTATATACAGAAGCACGAAGCAGGCCTGTGAACTGTTAATCGAAAACTACAGGGAGCTGTTTGGCCTGCCCTATACAATACTGCGCTTTGGCTCACTCTATGGCCCAAGGGCAGACAGCAGAAACATCATCTATACGATGTTGACACAGGCACTGAAAGAGGGGAAGATAACACGCAACGGCGACGGCGAAGAACTTAGGGAATATATCCACATACACGACGCGGCAAGAGGCAGTGTGGAGATACTTGCCGAAGAGTTTGCAAATCAGCACATAATCATAACCGGCTACCAGCAGATGAGGATAAAAGACCTCCTGTTCATGATAAAGGAGATGCTTGATAATAAGATCGAAATCGAATTCCTTCCAGCCGATACCGACCTGCACTACGAGATAACCCCATACACCTTTGCCCCAAAAATCGGCAGGCGATTGACCTCCCACACCTATGTTGACCTTGGACAGGGTATCCTTGAAACCATATATAACTTATATAGCGCAATAACGCCGTTACAAATCTACAACGGCATTTCGGTCAAAGGTAATGCCTGTTCAACCAAAGATAAGTCCTGACATGAGTAAGTCCTGACATGAGATATGAATTCTTATCATACGCCCTGGCGGAAGGGACAACCCCTGTTTACGGCGGCGCGCAGTCTATCGCGATTCAAACCCGTAAATCCATCGCACAGGGGGACGCGGCAAATGTATTTTCATTTACGATGGAAAACCACTGGGGCACACATGTTGATGCGCCGAATCATTTTTTTAATAACGGCATGAAGATTTCTGAGTACTCGCCCGAATTCTGGTTCTTTAAGAACCCTCAGGTCATGCGGGTCTCGTTACAACCTTCAGGGGTGATACGAGAACTTCGTGGTGTAAATACGCGGACAGACCTCCTGTTGATTCAGTCAGACTGGTGCAAACTAAGGCACGAGGAGGCGTATGTAAAAGAGAATCCCGGCATCG
Source organism: Candidatus Magnetominusculus dajiuhuensis (assembly GCF_046044395.1). NCBI lineage: Bacteria > Pseudomonadati > Nitrospirota > Nitrospiria > Nitrospirales > Nitrospiraceae > Candidatus Magnetominusculus > Candidatus Magnetominusculus dajiuhuensis. The sequence continues at coordinate 21,954 of NZ_JBJUSG010000027.1, forward strand.
CCCCTGATGTGGGGTTTTATTTACGTAAACAATATCCCCACCTGCGGGCGGTGGGGTTAGACTGGATTTCGGTGTCCCCTTATGCCGACCGCCAGTTGGGAAGGCTTACGCATAGGGCATTTTTAGACCCCGACGGGCAAAATGCCCCGATTTTACTGATTGAGGACATGAACCTGTCTATGGAACTTGCGTCTTTAAGGGAAGTCGCCGTTTTTCCCCTGCGCATAGAAGCGCTTGACAGCGCCCCATGCACCGCGGTAGGGTTGTTTAGTGATTAAGTATATTATATTTGACTTTGATGGCGTACTGGTCGAATCAGTGGACATAAAGACGCGGGCGTTTGCGAGGGTCTTTGAGCCTGAGGGCGAGACAGTTATGGACAGGGTTGTAGAGTACCACCTGCAAAACGCGGGTGTGTCGAGGTTCGACAAGTTTCGCTACATTTATGAAACGATACTGGAGAGGCCGCTTTCTGCCGCACGATTCGATGCCCTTTGCGGGCAGTTTGCGGAACTTGTTGTGGATGAGGTATCTCGTGCGCCGTTTGTGAAGGGCGCGCTGGAGTTTTTGAATGGCTATGCCATGAGTATTTATACATGTTTTGTTTCTACCGCCACGCCGCAGGAAGAGATAGAGGAGATAATAAGACACAGGGCAATGCAGAACTACTTTAAGGCAGTCCACGGCGCTCCAAAAAAGAAGACCGCAATCGTACAGGAAATTCTCGACACACATGGCATACACCCCGACACGGCCATCTATGTGGGCGACGCTATGAGTGACTACAGAGCCGCGGCGGCAAATCACGTCCCGTTTATTGCCAGAGTAAAGGGGGACATTGAGATATTTAACGGCGTCAACTGTACTAAAATCACCGACCTGACCGAACTTGCTCAAGCCATAGCCAACGTGCAGGGATTTACGGGGTGAAGGGGGGGTTACCCCCCCTTCGTCGTTAATCTTTTGCCCTGTGGTTACTCCTTTGCCTGTTTCAGTTTTGGGCGTTTGTTTGCCTGAAGGATTTTTTTCCTTAGGCGTATGGAGATAGGGGTAATCTCTACGAGTTCATCTTCTTTGATAAATTCAAGGGCCAGGTCGAGGTTCATCGGGCGTGGAGGGACGAGCAGAAGGGCGTCATCCGCGCCTGAGGCCCTCATGTTGGTCAGCTTTTTTTCTTTGACTATATTTACATCTATGTCGTTTTCCCTTGAGTTTTCCCCAACGATCATGCCTTCATAGACCTGTGTGTTTTCAGCGGTGAGCATTGCGCCGCGCGGCTGCAAGTGGAATATGGCATATGCCGTAGCCCTGCCCGCCCTGTCGGCAATGAGCGCGCCGGTTTGGCGTCTGGTCAGAGAACCCTGCCACGTCTCATAGCCGTCAAACAGGTGGTTTAACAGGCCTGTACCTCTGGTGTCGGTCAAAAACTGTGAGCGAAATCCTATCAATCCCCTTGATGGTATCCTGAATTCCAGCCTCACGCGGCCAAATCCATTGTTGTGCATCTTTGTCATGCGGCCTTTTCTCATTCCTATCTGCTTTGTAATCACTCCGACAAAGTCTTCCGGGATATCTATGACAAGTATTTCCATCGGCTCATGGAGGACGCCGTCAATATCCTTTGTAATCGTTGTGGGCATTGAGACAGAGAGTTCATAGCCCTCGCGGCGCATCATCTCAATGAGAATCGCAAGTTGCAACTCCCCTCTGCCCATTACTTCAAAACTGTCCATCATTGAGAAATCAACCTTTATAGATACGTTATAGAGGAGTTCCTTCTCAAGCCTTTCGCGCAGTTGCCGTGACGTAACGTATTTTCCTTCCTTTCCGGCGAACGGGGACGTGTTTACGGAGAAAACCATAGAAATCGTCGGCTCATCCACCTTAATGCGCGGCAGCGCCCGCGGGCTTTCGTAGTTTGACACCGTGTCGCCTATGTTAATGCCCTCAATGCCGGACAGGGCTATGATGTCGCCTGAACAGGCCTCTTTTGACTCTGTCCGCCCGAGACCCTCAAATGTGAACATAGACGTTACCTTTGTTTTTGATAACTCATTTTTATCCAGCAAGACCGTTACCATATCGCCTACCTTTACGGTACCGGAGAATATTCTCCCTATGGCGAGGCGCCCGACATAGTCGCTGTAGTCAATGTTTGTTACAAGCATCTGGAGGATTTCGTCTCTTTTGTCGTCCGGAGCGGGAATCCTCTGCAATATAGCCTCAAACAGGGGTTTAAGGCTGTCGGCATTATCTTCCGGGTGGAGCGCGGCAGTTCCCGCCCTGGCATTTGTATAGACAACGGGGAAGTCCAACTGCTCTTCTACCGCGTCAAGGTCAATGAACAGATCATATACCTCGTTCACGACGGCCTGAATCCTGGCGTCCGGTCGGTCAATCTTGTTTATCACAACTATCTGTGGCAGTTCAAGCTCAAGGGCCTTTTTCAGCACAAAGCGTGTCTGTGGAAGCGGCCCTTCTGAGGCATCCACTAACAGCAGCACACCGTCAACCATCTTGAGAGTCCTTTCGACCTCGCCGCCGAAGTCCGCGTGTCCAGGCGTATCAACGATATTAATCTTGACGCCCTCATAAAAAACGGCCGTGTTTTTGGCCATTATGGTTATACCGCGTTCCCTTTCGAGGTCAATGCTGTCCATAGCGCGTTCCTGAACCTTTTCATTGGAGCGAAACACGCCAGACTGTCTGAACATGGCGTCAACCAACGTAGTTTTACCGTGGTCAACGTGGGCAATTATTGCGATGTTTCTTATGTCTTGTCTTTTCATTTTTTTCCTGTTCACCTTTAGATTTAGTCTAACCCGTATATTAAACTAATTGGACATTAAGTAGCAAATTTTTTCTTGGGTTAGCGGGTAACGCAACGAGGTGTTGGATGGGATGTTCATGGGCGGGGGCGAATATTCACTCTAATTCATGAATGTTTTGTATTATCCACCCAGAAACGCTCTGGCTATATCCTCGTTTTCAAGTATCTCATTGCCTGTGGCTTCCATGAATATTCCGCCTATCTTAAAGACATACCCTCTATGGGCAATATTGAGGGCCATGCGGGCTAAAAATACTTTGAATTACTCAACGCGCGCGTCCTTATACTTGTTGAAATTCCATTTAAAATGCTATAACAAGGCATGGGTGATATAGAGAAATCTTCATATTTGCTTTGCTTGAAGAGGAAATCAAAAAGGCTTATAGGGATTCGATTAAGGTATGACATTAACCAAGGAGCGAATAAGAAGCCGTGAAAGATAATCCAAAAATCCTCGATAATTCTACACCAGAGTTTCTACTTAAAACTTATTTGACCAATCTCCTTACGTCAAATAACTATACTGAGCTGTCCGTTGCTACGGGATATTGGGATTTGCCCGGAATGCTTGAATTGCTACCTGCTCTGGAGACTTTTCTAAGTAATCCTCTTTCGACGGTAAGGTTTCTTATAGGAGAAGAACCTAAAGTCCGACAAGGCCAGTTGGACCAGTCGTTTCCTGAAGGATTTATAAAAGCAGACCTAAAGGAGCTTCCCTTTAAACCTGAATATGAAAAAGTAGCAAGTTTCTTAAATCCACATCTCGACTCCGAAAGAATCAAGGTTAGATTATATAAAAAAGCGTTTCTCCATGCCAAATGCTATATCATCGGTTCTGACAAGGAAAACTCTATTGGCATCATCGGCAGCTCGAATTTTACGAGAAGCGGCCTTATCGGCAATACGGAGTTAAATGACATTGAGTCTGACCACAGGATAGTAAATTACATTCCCCAACATGCTACTCAGAATCCAAGCCACCGTAGCTGGTTCGAGAAACTCTGGAACGATGATATGAACATCGAATGGAATCAGGCATTCAAAATGGAAGTGCTTGGCCTTAGCAAATTCGGTAACCTCACATATTCACCTTATCAGATGTATATAAGAATTCTCTATGAAATCTATGGAGAACATATAGAGATAGAAGAAGAGCTGAAGGGCGAATCAAGATTTGAAAGTCGCGTCAACCTGACGCTCTTTCAGGAAGAAAGCCTCCGCAAAGTGATGTCTAAACTTGCGAATTAAAAAATCGGCATGTGTCTTGTCGGTGATAGCGTTGGATTAGGTAAGTCATTTATTGCCCGCAAAGTCATAGAGCACTACGGCTATTATATGAGGGAAAATGCCATAATCGTTTGCCCTGCATCGCTTAGAGATGACTGGAAGGAACACTTAAAAGGGATAACAGTAAGTGCCCCTGTTTACTCTATTACTGAATTCGCACAAGAAAGCAGTTTCATGGCCATAAAAACAGAACTCCGGCAAAAAAAGCGTATATCAAAAAGCGACAACGCTATCGATTTATTAGTAATAGATGAAAGCCATAACTTTAAAACACAAGGAAGTAAGTCTTTCCAAAACCTTTTGCAGCTTCTTACCGAAAATGAATTCTGCAATAAATTACCAAAGGTTTTAATGTTATCGGCCACACCCGTGAGCAATGGAATAAAAGACCTTGCTAATCAGATTCTCCTTGCTAAGGGCGGGGACGAGAAATTTTTCGCTCATTTTGGAATCCAGAATATCATATCTCTCTTTGGAGCTACTCAGAGGGAATTTAAACTTAGGGACTCTGAGGATGTATTCGCAGACCTGTACCCTATACTCAATAAGATAATGGTTAAGAGAACGAAACATCAAGTCAAAAAGGATTTTCCTGACGCCACACTTAACGGAGAACCAATTATCTTTCCTGAGGAACGCCTTGAGAATGTCCTTTATGAATTAGATAGCAAGGAGGCAAGGCGGGCTATCAGCGACAAACTCAGGACGTATGAAAGTGAAAACAAGTTCCTATACGATTTTTTCACCAAAGAAATAACAGAAAGCGATGAGGCAATAGAGGAAAAAGAAGGAATAATAGCATTCTTTAAGTATAGAGATAAAGAGAAGAGGAAAAAAACATATCAGGTAGAGTTCGAGTCTTTATTTCATTTTATAGACATGGCGATTAAAGGTCTCAAACTGATTCCTTATAGTTATCTTACAGAAAAACTCGAAAAGACTGACGAAGAGGAATTTCAGGCTAATGCGCGTAAGAGCCTCACCGGCGTAATGAAAGTAAGCATGTTCAAGTCTTTTGACTCATCCGTTTACACATTCAAAAAACGAATTGAGAAGTATGAATTATATCTTTCGAATTTTGAGCAGTTGTTTTTTAATCATAAAAAAATCGTCAAACCAATAATTTTGCAAAAAGCTATGGTGCGCCACATGGACGAACCAGATGAGGATACACTTGATTTAATCTTTGACGAAATAGAGAAGTTTGAAATGAGAGAGCGGGAAAAGAAAAAATACGATAGCTCTTATAAAATGCAAAATCCTTACATTGAAATAGAACATAGTGATTATAAAGTAGAGAATATAAGAACGTCCATTCAGCAGGACAAAGATATTATAAATCTTATGAAGAGTATTCTTTCGAATATAAAAATTGACACTAAACTCAATCGTCTAAAGTCCTTGCTTAATAAAACACTCAAGGGCAGAAAAGTTCTCATCTTCTCATACTTTGCCACTACAATCGATTATCTGATGCAAGAGTTGAATAAATCTTTTATCGCCGAGCTTGGCCTTAGAGAAGACCAGATAGCATTTTTAAAAAGCAAGACGAGTAATAATAAACAGGTGATTGTACAGCGATTTTCGCCAAAATCTCAACAACAAATCCCAATAAACGGATTGATTAATGGACAACCGGAGTTACAAATCCTTTGCAGCACTGACGTATTAAGTGAAGGCCAGAACCTTCAGGACTGCGGAGTAATCATAAATTACGACCTTCACTGGAATCCAGTAAAGATGATTCAGAGAAATGGCAGGATTAATCGGCTTGGTTCGACATTTAACGAAGTATTTATCTATAACTTCCGTCCAGAGGCTCAACTCGACAAGTTTTTAAAACTTATGAAAAAACTACAGGATAAAATCAAGGTTATTGGTTACAGCGTTGGTATTGACAGCAGTATCTTGGGTGAGCAGATTACCGAAAAACAGTTTGGATTGATTGATAAACTTTATTCCGGTGATAAAGAAAAACAGAAACAAGCTGTTGAAGAGCTTGAGAGAGAAAATGACCTTGCATTTGACGAAGTTTTTGAAAACGACCTCAGGGAGTTTATGAGAAAAGCGCCTGACGAGGAAAAAGAGTACATTAAAAATCTCAATTTCAATAAATACTGCGGAATTCATACTTTGGAAGGCTCTGAAAAACTCCTTGCCTTCAACGTCGGTCAGGGTGAGTTCGAATTCATACGTACAAATGGAATAAAGGTATCTAAAGAGTCCAACCAGTTGATAGCATTGAGGCAAATTAGAAGTTTTGACAAGGTGCAACAAACCGAACAATTGACTTTTACTGAAAAGTTGGCGTTGGAAACTAAGGCTATGGAGATATTCAAAGCCGAAAGAGCTTACCAATCTACAATAGATGATGTTGACCTTGAATCGTTCAAGGGTGTAAAGCGTTCAGGCGGCATAACATCGCTGGCAAGGTACAAAGAAGACCTGCTAAGACTTCTGAAGGAAAACGCCGAGCGTTACTCGACAGACAACATAAACCGGATGCAAAATCTCCTCACGTCAAAAAATATTGCCGTGGATAATAGGATACGGTCATATATCAAAAAATACGAGAATCAAGTCTCAATAGACTTGCTTGATACCCTTGCAATGTTAAGCGCCAATCTGATAAAAAATGAGGTACAAAGGGAATCTCCTGAGCCTGTATTATGGTATGGCTACCACGCACTTGAGACAGGGAAGGGTTATAATAGAATATGACGATACGAGATATTGTAAGCGACAACAGCAAATTACCATACAAGGAATTGTGTGCTGCCTTGATTGAACGTTTTGGAGTCAGACAACCGGTCAACTGGGACAGTGTGCTTCCCTATGCTAAACAGCAAAATGAGTTTGGCGGTGAGACATTGCGGCTTGTTGCCGACCATCCTACCCTTGATAAACATAAGGAAATACGCCCTATATGTCTGATGAAAGGTGAGGTATCACAGCTCCTTTTCTTTTTTATGAGGATCGATGAAAAGATTTCCAAGTCTGACATCGAAAGGGTAACAAGAAAGTTTGTCGGAGGCATTGAGGCCGACAGATATATCATCTGGTTTTTTGGCAATAAAAGCGCTGATGTTTTGAAGGTTGTCATATCTGGTAAAGAAGGTAAAAAGGTACGCATTAAGACGCTTTCCTTAGAGGCTGGGAAATGGTTTAAGACGTATGATTATATCCTAACAGAAGTCGAAACAAAATTTAATACCAGTGGATTATTTCAACAGCTCAAAGAGCCGTCCGGGCTGTGGAAGGCACTATGGGAAGCCTTTGATATATCGATTGTCAATAAAAAGTTCTATGCCGAAATTAAGACTGTCTTTGACGCACTTACGGAACACTTATCTCAGTGCAAAGGCATACTGACAAATAAACAGGACAGGGTATGGTTTGCCATAAGGTTAATAGGCAGGATAATATTTTGCTGGTTTTTAAAAAAGAAGGGCATCATTTCAGACGAAGTGCTATCCTCATATGCAGTTGGAAATATCCAAGATTACTATCACAGTATTTTAGAACCTCTGTTCTTTGAAGTGTTTAATAAACCCAAGTCGGAGCGAAAAAAAGACCTTCCTGAATCAATAAAAGACTATCCGTTTCTAAATGGCGGATTGTTTGAGGCTCAGACTAACGACTATCACGGCAATTGGGCACTATATATACCGGATGACTGGTTTAAGAAATTCTTTGGAGATACTCTTGAAAAATATAACTTTACGATTGACGAAAACACATCTTCAAGCTCTGAGATAGCGATTGACCCTGAAATGCTGGGACGTATTTTTGAAAATCTTCTTGCGGAGCAAAATCCTGAAACCGGAGAATCGGCAAGGAAATCAACTGGTGCGTATTATACGCCAAGAGAGATTGTGGAATTTATGGTAGAGGAGAGCCTTATAGGGTATCTTAAAACAGTGCCTCGTGGAATGGACGAGTTATCCATGTATCCGCTAAGTAAGAAAATCAAGACAATAACAGATGAGGAAATTGCAGACTTTGTTCATACCGAGACGCCTCAGGATAGTCTGAAGCATTACGCAAAGGCATTGCTTGATAAACTTGGCGCAATCAAGGTACTCGACCCGGCTTGTGGTTCAGGAGCTTTTCCTATCAGTATGCTTCAGAAAATTACAGCACTGAAACAGCAGTTAGACCAAAAGACCAAACCTTATGAGCATAAGCTGAGAACTATTGAAAACTCAATTTATGGCGCTGATATTCAACCAATGGCTACTGAATTAAGCCGATTACGATGTTGGCTTTCTCTTATCGTCGATGCACCATCTGATGATATTAAACCGCTGCCTAATCTTGATTTTAAATTTGTTACGGCAAATTCATTGATAGATTTAGGGTATGACGAGTTTATCGAAAAAATAGAAACTGGAAAGCTCAAGGGCGGCGGTCTTCTACTTAATCCCTTTAAGACAAAACTAAAGGAATTACACGATGTCAGGCGTAAATACTTTGAGTCGTTCAATCAAAAAGACAAAGATAATTTGAAAAAAGAATTTAAGAGCATACAAGACAGCATGTTTATAATGTCATTAGAGCTAATCAAGCGTGACCTTATTGGCAAAGATTTTTTTTCAAAGAAAATAGATGGCTGGGACCCTTTTGACGATTCCAAACCAGCTCCATTTTTCAATAGAAGCTGGATGTTCGGGATTGAGGACGGGTTTGATGCGGTGATTGGCAATCCGCCATATGTGCAAATTCAAAAATTCGCACGCACTCAAACACAAAAAGACCTCGAAGGTGTAGGCTATCAAACGTTTGCCAAGACTGGCGATATTTACTGCCTCTTTTATGAACGTGCTCTCAAACTTGCGAAACAAAAAACGGGATTGCTCTCTTTTATAACTTCTAACAAATGGATGCGTGCGGGCTACGGCGACAAATTGCGTGGCTACTTTGCAAGTAGGAATCCGATAAAGTTGCTTGATTTTGGCGGTTTTAAAGTTTTTGAAGCAGCGACAGTGGACACAAATATTCTCATTATCGAAAACAAGCCGAATGAAAACAAACTCCATGCCTGTCATTTTGAAAACGACTACAAAAAGGGCGATGAACTCTCTGAATATTTCGGAAAGAATAACGTTGAGTTAAAAAATCTCTCAAGCATCTCATGGTTCATTGGAAATAGCGCCAAGATTGCCCTGAAAGCAAAAATTGAAGCTGTAGGAAAACCTTTGAAAGAGTGGGATGTGAAGATTAATCGCGGAGTTTTAACCGGCCTCAACGAAGCCTTTATCATTAATCAGTAAGCGTCAAGAAAACCCCATCTTTACAGTGGGGGTAGCAGATGTCATAAT
>NZ_JBJUSG010000028.1:0-31267 GCF_046044395.1 Candidatus Magnetominusculus dajiuhuensis
CTGACTATGCACACTCACAGGCGCACGATTCCGGACAAGCCGGAATGACGGACTAAGGGTAAATTCACTATTCCTTAGTGCGAAAGTTCAGTTAGAAATGTCTTGGCGTTAGGCGTAGATTATAAAATCTGTCATTCCTGCGAAAGCAGGAATCCAGAAACACCGTTTTACTGTGTGATGATATTTTTTAATAAATTACATTATTCATCGGAGCTTCCATTTATTATTATGTTGTTCCATGCTTAAAATAACTGGATTCCTGCTTTCGCAGGAATGACAGACTGTTAGATATTACTCTACCCATATGAAATAGAAATGGAATGAAATAGAATTAGAATTAATCCCAGCCCCAGCTTATGTCCCGCATTATGTCTTTGAACTCATATATGCGTATCCTGTTTTCAACAGGGGCAAGGGCCGCATTTATCAGTCTCTCAGCCGCTGCGAACTTTGTCAGCTTAATAGGAGTTACCGCCGCACCTCCGCTGATTGGAAACCTCCCCTCAAGCATCCAATATGTCAACAGGCCCAAGTAATAGACTATTGTCTTTTCTACAACATCGTCGCTGTCTAATGTCTTTTCTCGCGATGGATTGACGCAAAACTCGGGCGTCACAAACCAATCTGTCCTGAACGCCGCCCTGTATTTCGAATTCTTACGAATAAATTCCTTATCTATATTGAGCTTAGACAGCCCGTTGCCGGCAAGCAGCACCTTCCCATCATCCCAAAATACGTGCGATGGGTGTAGGTTGGGTATGAACCGAAGTGGCCGCGCCGCACTCAAAAGCACAACAATGGCCGTGAGGATGTCCTTCGCCTTGTGCGGCGCTATCCCAGCCCTGCACAGTGTTCTCAACGATGACGCCCTTATGAGCGGTTCCACCTGCACTATCCATTTCTGGCTCCTGTGCACATTCTGTATCCTCGTAAAACCATCAGGCAGTGCTTTAAAGACCGGGTCGTCGGCTATATTGATATGATTGTTTTTAATAGGAATGCACCTCAGCATCACTTCCGTCTTCCTCTCTTGATTGTACGCACTTAGTGAGACAAACATGCCGTGGTCCCTGACTAACCCCATTGCCACGTAATCGGAAACCACTACCATTGGAAATCCCCTTCGCGCCAGACAGTCCTTGAGACGCTTGTTTATTAACTGGTCAACCCTTGGCTGAAGCTGCTTGCGTCTGTATGCCGTCAATATCCCAATCTGATCTCCTATCTGCCTCACTCGGCTGAAAAAATGCTTATCGAAATTTAAAAAATAGGTCTCGATTTTATGCTCAGGCAACCTGTCCAACACATCCATCTCACCTGTGCCGCAGCCGTCCTCATGTTTCGATAAAATAAACCTGTGCAAATAGTTAAAGGCCGGTTTAAACTCGTTGAGATTGAGGAACACCCTCGCCAGTTCAAATTTCAGCGCACAAAGTGCGCCGTCGTTCGTTTGAACGTCGTAGTAGTCCCTTTGGAAGAGATGCCTGAGCTGAAAAACAAGCCAACCGAACAGGCTCACTTTGGCAAGCCTTAAATAGAATATTCGCCTGTACAGAACAAGTATATACCTATAAAACCTCCGCCTCTCACGGTCACTAAGCTCAACGCCACCTATCACGTTGCTCTCGTACTGGCGCAGTATATCAAGCCATTCCATCGTACCTCTTCTTATCATCTTTGCAAGCAGGATTCTGAATTTGAAATCCCACGCCTGAGTAGGCGGGTTAGAGAGAAGGCCGACATTATTCAGGTACTCTGTGACAGCCCCGGGTGCAGGGTGGGCGGCAATCACTTTCTTCCATTTGCCTTTTTCCCTCCACCCAAAAAACAGCCAATAAAAAAGCCTCAATAACAGCGGGTAGTTAAACACGACTAATATGATGACAGTTAATACGAATATCCCCGTTGCCACAGGTATAAAGGCATTGATAACGGCACGAACCATCTGAACCTTGTTGTAAAAAACCGCAACACCCGGCTCTTCCAAAAATTCAGGGTCTTGTTTCAGTACATAATCTAATTTTTTCTCCACATCTCTATGCAGGACGAACTGAATCAGCGCCGGATAGTCATACAAAGATACCATCTCCATTATATCTCTTTTAACGGCGGTTAAACTCGATAAAAGCGTCGCCTCTTGTTTGATTGTTTGTTTAAATGCCTTGATTGTCTGCCGAAAATATTGATCACCGGGATATAACTCTCCGGCCATGGACATGAGTACATCTGCCCTGTCGTCATTGTGCGACTGAAGGGAGTTCTTTAGTTCCGTAAGCAGGTATTGCATATGCGGCGGTGGCAGTACCCCCTGGTTAAAATAGTCCGGCATGTTTGGATTTTGCAGGGACAGTTTGATTGCGGGGGCAGACGTAAAGAAAATCCGGTTATCGCCCGTTATGCTGGTTATGCCGGTCAGGGCAAACTGTCCTCTGCCAACAGGGAAGAGGTATAGTTTATCTAACTGCGGTATGGGTGTGCTGAATTCGGCGAGCTTGCTCTTCCCGGCGTCTTCGATTCCATAAAGCGTATTATTGTCCTGAGATAAAACCATGGGGATGTACTGGCCATTTTCTGATTTCCTGATGTATAGCGGTATTTGGTCATAGAGCCTGACCCCGTCGGCAACGGGTGTCTTAGCGAAGTTCCCCGCACTGATTTTCCAAACCGAGTTGGTCTCTATGATATTTAGATATAAAGAACAATCAGAGCCGTTGGCACAGAAGGCCGGGAGCTGATTCATAAAGCCATATTGAAGGCCCTTATAGATAATGTCCGGTTTAATAGACAATGTCTTGCCAGCGGTCACGGTAAGCGTATAGAAATCTACGGTCTTGTTGTACGAAGGGCAGATGAGCCGCCACGTGATGGCGTCCTTTGATTCAGGGCCTTTTATCAGCGTAGGGGCAACCCGCAGTTCATTCACAAGGGGAAGGGTTACCTGGTCGAATACAAAATCGTTTGATGTGGAGAGAAACACCTGTAAGAAGTATTTGTCTTTATAGGTGAAAGGTATAATAAAATCATAAATACCGTCGTCGTTTAAATCTTCTACGACGGCAGATGAGTATGTAGTGCCGTTTACATCAAACTGATAGACATCTAAAGGTGCCTTATTAGCTAAGCCCTCGCCGTCAATCAGAAAAAGCCCTCTGGCCGCGATAAGTACATCAACATTTCCATCGTTATCGAAGTCGGCAATGGCCGGCCTTGATACAATGCTGCCGGGGATTGTAACCTCAGTTCTCTTTGTAAACGTGCGGCCATCTATGACCGCGAAAACACTTTTTTCCGCCGTCTTGTCATAGTCTGCCAGCTTTGCGAAGGCCAGAATATCGGCGGCGCCTGATTTTTTAGTGTCAAGAAGTATAGGGTCTGCCTTAATGGATTCGCCGATTTTAATAGCGTGGGGCCTCTTGCCGTTTGAGTTAATGGCAACGATATAGCCCTTTTTCGTGCCGAAGACGATCTCGGTTTTGCCGTCTCCACGTATATCGCCAAAGACGAGTGATGTTGATATCTCACCATATGTGTCAACCCAGTGCTTGTCGTTGTCAGGAGGGAAATCCCACTGGGCGGCATAGGCCATAAGTGGTAAAAGCAATACCGGCAACACTTGTATAAACAGTCTGCTACTTAAACGTGGCCACATCCATTGATTATATAAATATTCGACAGGTTAATGTAAAAAATATTGCTGCCGTGGAATTATGGCCGCCGCCGCTACACTACACCATTGTGGAGTTTTCAGAGTAGCCGCGATAGTAACCCTCTACTTTGGCGACATAGTTCTTTGTTTGCTGCGGCATTTTGTCGGGTCTTCTGTCCAGATTGCCCATACCCCAGTTGTATGCGGCGAGGGCCTGGTGTACATTGCCATCGTACTTATCGAGTAGTTGACGCAGGTAGCGGCTCCCACCGGCGATGTTTTGTCTTGGGTCATAGCTGTTAGTAACACCAAGTCCTGCCGCTGTTGACGGCATCAACTGCATCAGTCCTTTGGCGCCTGACCTTGAGCGAGCGCTGGCGTTGCCACCACTTTCGGCAACTATTACCGCCTTTATCAAAGCGGGATCTAATCCATAGTTAGAAGCTGATTCTTTTATATAACTATCGTATTTATCAAGATTTGCTGACGAAGACGCAACCGCGTCATCACCTGATGAGGCATCAGCGCTATACGACGCCTGTTTGTAAGACCGCCCGTTGTGCGGCTTATTTGACGCCATTGCGTTGGAATTCCATCTACCGGACGTACCGTGTAATCTTCCCTCGTCCGACATTTGTCTTAATGAACTGTTTCTGTCTGAGGTTATAGCCGACATATCTGTTTTAAATCCGGTACTGGGAAATACATTCCCACTTTCAGGAAATAAATTCGTATCGTCTATTTTGTCTACCGATAAATACGTATCCATAGCGCTCATCACGGGGTCGCTTGATGCAGGGGCTGGCGATGTGGCCTGCTTTCTCCTGTCACCTGCCACGACATTCTGTAAAACGGCCTTGAAACTGCCGTTTGCGGTGCTTCGAGACCTTGCGGTGGCCGTCTGAGCCCCTCCGGCACTCTGTAGTTCCTCTGTCAACCTATTTTCTATTCGTCCAAACATGCTATGTTTAAAGCAAATACCATGCCAGTTGCGAAGTCAAGCCATGAGATATTCTTGTACCCCGGCTATTTTTGGAATTCCCATGAAAAAACCCATATAGATTAAGTAGTTAGTTGTAAAATACTGAGACTCTCCGTATCTGCATCATTCTGGATTCCCGTTTTCACGGGAATGACAGACAGGGGGGAGGCGTCATTTTATCGTCACAACAGTCGGAGTTCTGAAGCCGCCAGCGAGGGGATAATCCCCCGTCTTGGCGGCGGCAGCCGGAATTCAAAGGATACAACGTGGCGAGATTTATGGGGTGAAGGGGGGGTTACCCCCCCTTCGTCGTTAATCCTTTTGCTTTTATAATCACGCCAATATATGTTACAATCTATCCCATGAACATTGGTCTTTTAGAGTTTTTCGTTGACCTTCACAAACCCTCTGCCCCCGCTGTGAAAGATGTGCTGCTTGTTGTGAGCGCCGACAAAGAAATTGTCGAATTCATTAGCAAGGCCGCGGCGGAGATTGGATGCGAGACACTGTCCTCTGATAGTGCCGTGGAAGGCCTTGCGATATACCGCAAGACAAGGCCGCCCGTAGTTATTGTTGATGCCGAGTCAATTAGCCCTTCATTCATCGGGGAACTGGGAATTTCAGAAAATGACAACGTCTCAATTGCCGTGCTGGCAACCCATGGAAGCGTTGGTGATATGGAGCAATATTTCTTATGGAAGCCGCTTAAAGGCGCCGAACTAAAGGGCTTTATCAGGCATTCGCTGCGCCAAAGCCGCCTGATTAATGAACGTGAGAACATGTTTGCCGTAATGGCAAATTCCATCACGGACGCCTTCGTAATAGTAGATAAAGATTTTAACATCTTGTTCTGGAATAAGGAGGCCGAAAAAATATTTCTATATAAGGCCGCCGACGTGATAGGACAAAGTCTGCTAACGTCTATTATACAAGAGAAATACCACCACACACTCTCAAAATACATCGGCCATATAACCAAAAACATTGACTACCTGAGCAATAGAAACATCTACGTCATGGCACTGGACAAACAACAACGGGAGATATTCTGTAAGATTAAGATGACGCCGCTGGAAATCAGAGGGACAGTCCTGGCGGTTATCGCCTTCAGAGACGCCACCGACCTGCACGCAAGACAAGAGCTTACTATGCTCAAGGGCCTCATTGACAACCTCGACATTGGTTTTGCCATTGGCGACCCCGAAGGGACGATTATCTACGCCAACTCATGCGTCAACAAACTTCTGTGCCTGGGCAATGCCCCGATTACCGGCAGGAATGCCAGAGATATTTTCCCCGTATTGGCAGATTTATACATACCGGAGAATCTCGTCAGGCTGGAGAAATACTCAGCCGACCTCACTATAAAATTCAGCGCCGATGACGTGCTCTATGTCCGCCTGAAATGCGATACTATCTTAAACAGCAGCGGTAGCATCTCAGCCGTGTTCATCACCTGCGAGGATATGTCAGAATGTATGGAAATAAGAAAGGAGGACGGTTTAGCCCAAGACAAAGAGCTGACTGATAAGTACGAACAACTGCAGATTGAACTCTCCAGACGCAATCTGATAGAAGACCGCATGGGCACAACCGTCAAAGACCTCAACATGCTCCTTAAGGAGGTCCACCACAGGGTAAAGAACAATCTCCAGATTATCTCCAGCCTCATCAGCCTCCAGTCGGAGACCATTACCGACAACTACCTGCTCAATATCTTTAAGGACACGCAAACCCGTATCAGGGCAATGGCCCTCATTCACGATAAACTCTATAAATCAACCAACATGTCAAAGTTGAATTTCTCCGAGTACATACAAGACCTTATGGCCGAGCTATACGCCACCTATGAGCATTACATAAGCAGCGTGGCCTTGAAGGTTGACATAGACCCTGACCTTGACATAGACATAGACATAGCCATCCCCTGCGGCCTGATTATCAACGAGCTGATTACCAATTCAATAAAATATGCCTTTCCAAACCGCCACGATGGCGTCATCAGGGTAAGTTTTGCCCGGCATGAAAACGGTAAATACGCCTTTAGCGTCGGTGACAACGGCGTCGGATGCCCAGCGGGAATAAATTTTAAGACGACCAGATCCCTTGGCCTTCAGTTGGTAAATGATTTGATTACAAGGAAATTGAAGGGTACTATTGACATTGATACCAATAATGGGACAAAATACCACATGGAGTTTTATGCTCAGAAATCATAGGGGGATATAATGGAACAGACGGCTAATATGCTTGAAGGGGCAATGACATCCGGGATAAACATCCTCGTAGTTGAGGACGAGATAATCACCGCGCGCGACATAGAGGCAAAGCTGAAAAAACTGGGACACGGGGTTGTCGGCATCGCCTCAAGCGGCGAGGACGCGATACAAAAGGCCGCTGAGCTGACGCCTGACATGATACTTATGGACATCACGTTAGACGGGAAGATGGACGGCATAGAGGCCTCCATGGAAATCGAGAAGCACCAGAACGTCCCCATAATATACCTTACCGCCCACACGGACCTAATCACCCTGCATCGTGCTAAGGTAACCGAACCGCACGGCTACATAGTCAAACCCTTTACGCAGAGGGACTTGATTATCACTATCAGCATGGCCCTGTATAAACACAGGATGGAGATGAAACTACAGATAATGAACCAGATGCTCAGCCTATTTTTGGAGCCTATAGCGTTAGAGAAGAAATTACATCGGGCGCTTGAGATGATAGTGTCAATTCCCCGCATGTTTTTACAGACACGTGGCTGCATATATCTCGTAGAGAACGACCCTAATGCGCTTACATTGAAGGCGTCTTTGAGTAACTCCGATTGTCCCACCGTAGCGGTTGGGCAGTGCCTGTGCGGGCTTGCGGCCGCTAAACAAGAGGTAGTCTTCTCGGATAAAATGGACAAGCGCCATCCGCTCATGCAAGACGATATTCCGCATGGACACTACTGCGTACCGATTCTCGCCGAGGGCGCTCTACTCGGTGTAATGAATATCTACGTGAAAGACGGCCACAAGTATGACGCATCGGAGGAGAATATCCTGACCGCCTATGCCAATGTCATCGCCAACGCGCTTCACAGCTCAAAATAATATAAAGGATTAACGACGAAGGGGGGGTAACCCCCCCTTCACCCCGTAAATTTCGCCACGTTTTATCTATCGCGTTTGGGCTGCCGCTCGTTGGCGGCTTCAGTGCTCCGGCTATCAGAAAACTTTCCTTTTTTGTAATCAGGATTACATAGCCTATGTAATTCAAATGACATACTCACGGCCAATCTATCTGTTATCCTAAAATCAAGGATGTAGAAAATTAAAAAAACATGAAGGGGGATAACATGAAAAAGACATTTTTAGTAGCAGGGTTCGTGATTCTTTCGATTTGCGCGTTAATGGGTGTAGTGTATGCGGGTGAGAGTCTAAGGTCATCCTCGTTAAACTCCGCGATTGAGGCAGCCGGAGCAAAATGGCAGGCAAGCGAGACATCTTTTTCAGCGCTGACATCACAACAAAGGCAAAACCGCTTAGGACTTATTGAAGCCGATTATGGCGACACATCAAAAATTTCTTATGCCCCATTACCTAAGGGGACAACCCTGCCGGCAAGCCTTGACTGGAGAAACAATAACGGCAATTGGGTTACTTCTGTTAAAGATCAGGGAGACTGCGGCTCATGCTGGGCATTTTCCACAACGGCTGCATTAGAATCCTATACATTGATAAAGAATAATACACCGGGCAAGGACCTGGATTTGTCTGAGCAGGTGATGCTGTCATGCAGCGGCGCTGGCAGTTGTGCCGGTGGCTATCTCACCTATGCCTCTGACTTTTTACGCAACACGGGTGAACCAGTGGAGTCTTGCTACGCATATACGGGAACTAATGGCTCCTGCTCAAGCGCTTGTGGAAGCCGCGTCTCCTCAGCAGACACAATAAACTCGTGGAAGCTGGTTTCAACCTCCGCTACTACCGTTGATATGTTAAGAACCGCCCTCAACACATACGGCCCATTAGTAGTGTCTATGGCGGTTTATTATGATTTCTTTTTCTATACCGGCGGTATATACAGTTACGTAAGCGGCCCTTATGAAGGTGGCCATGCAGTTTTACTAGTTGGCTACAACGACGCGCAGCAGTATTTTATCGTAAAGAATTCATGGAGCCAATACTTTGGTGAAAACGGCTACTTCAGGATAGCATACTCGCAGGTTACAGGCGTAGTGGGATTCGGCGCGACTACAATAGCATACCCGCAGCCCTCGCCTACACCTACCCCCGCCCCTCTGGCGGTGTCCCCGTCTACCCTGACAATAGCATCTGGAAAGACAGGCACAGTTACTATCTCAGGCGGGCAGGCCCCGTACACAGCCACCTCCGGCAGCGCCCAAATCGCAACAGCATCCGTAAACGGCACAACGGTTACTATCACAGGCGTTGCCACCGGCGCAACAACTATCACCGTAAAAGATAACGCCGGCAGCAGCAAGACCGTATCCGCAACCGTAACCGCCCCATTAGCGGTAAGCCCTGCCAGCGTTAATATAATAACCGGCAAGTCGGCGTCTGCATCTGTCAGCGGCGGCACCGCCCCTTATAAGGTATCGTCTTCAAGTGCGGCAGCGGCAACGGCGTCAATAAGCGGCAGCACCGTTACCATAACCGGCGTTGCGGCTGGCTCAACCACAATAACCGTTACCGACAATAACAGCTTAACCGCGACAATCAGCACATCCGTGACCGCCCCATTAGCGGTAAGCCCTACCAGCATTGTTGTTGCGGCAGGCAAGACAGGTTCAGTAACCATAAGCGGCGGCGTGGCGGCATATGCGGTATCGTCTTCAAGCGCGGGCGTAGCAACGGCATCAGTAAGCGGCAGTACCGTTACCATTAACGGAGTTGCGGCAGGCACGGCTACCATTACCGTTACCGATAAGAATAACACAACAGCAACCACCAGCGTTACCGTGGTTGCCCCCTTAGTAGTAAGCCCGGCCAGCGTTAGTGTCATAACCGGAAAGACGGCAACTGCGGCTATCAGCGGCGGCACGGCGGCATATGCGGTAATGTCTTCAAACACTGGCGTGGCAACGGCATCAATCAGCGGCAGCACCGTTACCATAACCGGCGTTGCGGCAGGTACCGCCACCATTACCGTTACAGATAAGAACGGCTTAACCACATCAATCATCGTAACCGTAATTGCCCCCTTAGCGGTAAGCCCATCCGGCGTTATCGTTGCGTCTGGCAAATCGGCAACAGCATCTATCAGCGGCGGCACGGCGGCATATGCGGTATCGTCTTCAAGCGCGGGTGTGGCTACGGCGTCAATAAGCGGCAGCACCGTTACCATAACCGGCGTTGCGGCGGGTACCGCCACCATTACCGTTACCGATAAGAACGGTTTAACCGCAACTATCAGCGTAACCGTAACTGCCCCCTTAGTAGTAAGCCCGGCCAGCATTAGTGTCATAACCGGAAAGTCGGCAACAGCATCTATCAGCGGCGGCACGGCGGCATATTCGGTAATGTCTTCAAGCGCGGGTGTGGCTACGGCGTCAATAAGCGGCAGCACCGTTACCATAACCGGCGTTGCGGCGGGTACCGCCACCGTTACCGTTACCGATAAGAACGGTTTCACAGCGGCAATCAGCGTTAGCGTAACTGCCCCTCTGTCAATCAGCCCTGCCAGCGTCACTGTTGCGGCAGGCACCACGGCAACGGCCACTGTCAGCGGCGGCACTGCCCCATATAAAGTAACAAACATCTCTTCACAAGCGGCATCGGCAAGCCTCACCGGCAGCTCACTGACCGTAATCGGATACTCCGCCGGTACGTCAGCTATCACCGTTGTTGACAAAAACAACACCTCGGCGGTTATAAATGTTACCGTGACCGCCCCCTTATCGGTCAGCCCAATGAGTATCAGGCTGCCAGCGGGCACCTCAGCTACCGCAACCATCAGCGGCGGCTCACCTGCCTATACGGTAACCTCTGGAAACACGAAGACAGCAACCGTAAGCCTCACGGGCAGCACAGTTACTGTTACCGGAGTTGCCACAGGCGTAGTCTCTATTACTATACTCGACAAGAACAACGGCGTAGCCTCCATAGGCGTCACCGTAACGGCGCCATTAGCGGTAGACCAGGCCAGCCTCAGCGTCGTAACCGGCAAGTCAGCAACAGCGGCAGTAAGCGGCGGCAGCGGCGCATACACGGTATCGTCTTCGAACACGAAGACGGCCACAGTAAGCCTCAACGGCGGCACTATTAGCATAACCGGCGTTGCCGCTGGCACGGCCACTATTACCGTTACCGACACGAACAATACAAAGGTCTCTATCAGCGTTACCGTAAATACCCCTGTAGTGGTAAGCCAAAGCAGCGTCAGCGTCATTGCCGGCAAGACGGCAACCGTGTCTATCAGCGGCGGTACTGCCCCATATGCGGCATCAACAAGTCTGAAAATAGCGACACTAAGCATCAGCGGCGGCACTCTCTCAATAACCGGCGTTACCACAGGTATTACCACTATTTACGTTACCGACAAGAACAACACTCAGGCTGCTATCACCGTTACAGTGACTCCATCTTTGGCAGTCAGCCAAAGCAGCGTTAGCGTCCTTGTCGGCAAATCGGCATCAGTGTCCGTCAGCGGTGGTACTGTGCCATATGCGGCAACATCTGGAAACACGAAAATAGCGACGGTAAGTATAGCCAACGGCGCTGCCACAATAACCGGCGTTGCCAAAGGTACTACTTCCATTACCGTTACCGACAAGAACAATACCCAGGCCACTGTCAGTGTTATCGTCCAATAGGGGTTAGGGCGTACGACAGTGGTTAGGGCACTTGGCTGGGCGCGGTGTTGCTGTAACAGGCAACACCGCGCGTCAGTATTTGTCTGCGATCCTGCCTTTTATCTTCTTATACAGTCTCTTTATTGTCCTGACGGCACAGGGAATCAGCTTATCTGTTACGAACTTCTTTTCGAGTAACGACACCACGGGTTTAGAGGCAAGCGCCCTTATCAAGCCGCGTGGAAGCCGCAGCTTGAGCATAACCAACAGCATCGTCGTATAGTGAATCCTGTTTTGCCTGTGCCAATGCCACGTCTTCAACTGGTAATCTGTGGATGTGTCAAGGAGGTTTTCCTCAACGGCCTTGTTACAGAGCGCGGTTCCATTATAGAAAACCAGCGAACTGACCCCTATCATGGCGTTGCGGGGCATATGGTCTAATAAATAATTAATTGTAAATAAGGTATCCTCCGGCGTTTCCCATGGATTGTCAACGATTAAATCAATGATAAGGGGATAATTGGGATGCCGTAGAGAGAAAAACTTTAAGACCTCGTCAATGTTTTTATTGATTGCCACGCGGCGGTAGATCGTCTCCATGTTGGGCGCCCGGCTTTGCAGGCCGATCTGACACGCTATCATCCCGCACGCAATGAGGTGTGCGGTCAGCTCTTCTGTAAAATAGACCGGAGTAAACAGGCTCTTAAAGGGCAGCCCATACTTTTTGAGAAGATTAGCGGTCTCCCAAACATCCTTCCTCGCAAAAAATGAATCGTCCTCAATAGATAATTCATTTACAAAGGGGAAATGTTCTTTTACCCAGAGAATCTCCTCCTCTATTTTTTCAATGCTTTTGAAGCGTACCTTTGGGGATTGAACTTTTTTTAATACATTGTTGGCGCAGTAGGTGCAGTTGTCCGGGCAGCCCCGCGCCGTCTCCATCCTGTATATGTAAACAGTGTTATCACGGTTGGTTTCTGGCCGGAATGCCATGAATGGTTTATAATCCTCAAAAGAACGCATCGGTATTATCTCATCCAGGTGTTCAACGTAAACGTAGTGGCCCTCAGGGCCGTAATCGGGAAGGGGCAACGAGGAAATATCATGTATAGAGTCAAGTTCCGGATAGCCCTGGCCGCGAAAATATATATTTTTAATCGCACTGGGCGCGCTACCCGCCTCAATCTGTCTTACAAGTTCAAGCATCGCGTACTCACCGTCCCCTATGCAGGCCGCGTCGGCGAATTCAAGCGCCTTCAACGGGTTTAAGGTCGGAAACACACCCCCAAATATGACAAAATTATCTGCCCGCTTCAGTGCCTTCGACAACTCCGCCCCCGCTCGCATGTAGTTATCCATGAGTGTAATCCCAATTATTGAGGAGTCAGCGGTCATCACCCTGAGCCTTTCAAGCAGGCTTTCAGGATAGCTGATATGACAAAAAGGCGATATATTCCATCCCGATTCGGTTGAGGGCATGGGAAGAAATATCATTCTGGTGTCAAATCCAGCGTTTTTAAGCACCGCCGATATTGACCTCAGGCCGGCGTTATACAGAGAACTGTACGGTGATACTAAACTTATCTTCAATATGCTCTCCTTTGATAGTGAAAATGGCCGATTCTGTTAAATAACTCCATAAGAAAACTGGATTCCTGCTTTCGCAGGAATGACAGACTACATACGGCAACAGACTACATAGGGCAGATGAACACATGGATATGTCATTATGCGCTGCGCCTGCCATTATGCCCGCTACTGCCGACTACACAGGCAGATGAACACATGGATGTGTCATTCCTGCGAAAGCAGGAATCCAGAGAACCCTCTGCCAGAGTTAACTTCACTGACATTTAATAAATTCCACATGGCATAATTTCTGACTCCGGTATTATACAAATATTGCCACCTAAATGAACATGATTTATTATAATTTTTCGATAAAAATAATCTTTGATGAAAATTATCCCATCCCAACGGCAAGCGCCTTTTCCCGTATTGCCTTTATCTTGTCTCTGATAGTGGCCGCGCGTTCGAAGTCCAGCTTCTGTGCCGCTTCTTTCATTTCCAGCTCCAGCGCCTTTAATTTGTCCTCGTCAAAGACATCAACCATTTCTATCTCATCCTCTATCGGCACTGTCCAGTAGTCGGCCTCGTATATGGTTGCAAGGATGTTTTTTATATTGTTGATTACAGTCTCAGGGGTTATCCCCATTTCTTCGTTATACTGGAGCTGCTTTATACGGCGGCGCGTGGTCTCGTCCATTGCGCGGCGCATAGAACCTGTTATTGTGTCGGCATAGAGCAGCACCTTGCTGTTTACGTTTCTGGCACCGCGTCCCGCCGTTTGAATCAGGGATTTCTCTGACCTCAAAAATCCCTCCTTGTCGGCGTCAAATATCGCAACAAGAGATACCTCAGGTAAATCCAGCCCCTCTCTCAGCAGGTTTACCCCGACCAGACAGTCAAACACACCCATGCGCAAGTCCTGAAGTATTTTTACCCTGTCAAGCGTGTCTATGTCTGAGTGCAGGTAGCGTGTCCTTATGCCCAGCTCATTGTAGTACTCCGAGAGGTCCTCGGCCATCTTCTTTGTCAGCGTTGTAACTAGTACGCGCTCTTTTCTGCCAGTTACGAGCCGGATTTCTCTTATCAAATCATCCACCTGGCCACTGACTGGACGTACGAACATCTCGGGGTCTAAAAGGCCCGTCGGCCTGATGATTTGCTCTACTATATTGCCGCCTGCCTTGTTGAGTTCATACTTGCCCGGTGTTGCCGACACATATATGGCCGCCTTTATGCGTGCCTCAAACTCGTTAAATCTTAGCGGCCTGTTATCCAGTGCGGAAGGGAGCCTGAAGCCATAGTTGATGAGGGTTTGTTTTCTGGCCCTGTCGCCCTCATACATGCCGCCTATCTGCGGGATGGTTACGTGGGATTCGTCTATGACGATTAACAGGTCATCGGGGAAGTAGTCTATAAGCGTATATGGCGGCTCACCCGGCGCCCGCCCGCTTAGATGGCGCGAGTAGTTTTCTATCCCGTTGCAAAAACCGAACTCCTTCAGCATCTCCAGGTCAAACATGGTGCGTTGCTCTATGCGCTGCGCCTCGGCGGGTTTGCCCTGCCTGAGAAAATATTCAACCTGTGCGCGCATCTCCCTCTTAATCCCTGAAAGGGCGCCGTCAATTCTGGCCCTCGGTGTTATCCAGTGTGAACGTGGATAGATGGCCACCGTCTTCAGGCGCTTTAGCCTTAGCCCAGTAATGTGGTCAAACTCATAGATGGCGTCAATGTCATCGCCAAAAAACTCTACCCTAATCCCCTTGTCCATCGAAAAGGCCGGAAACACCTCGACTATATCGCCGCGTACCCTGATAGAGCCGCGCTTAAATTCCCTCTCCCGCCGCTCATACTGAAGCGCTGTGAGCTGTTCCAAAAGGGTGTCCCTCTTAATTGAGTCGCCCTCTTTTATCACAAGGTGCATACCCATATAGTCCTCAGGCGAGCCGATGCCGTAGATACACGACACAGAGGCCACCACAATTGTGTCGCGCCGCTCAAGAACGGCCATTGTTGCTGAATGCCTTAGCCTGTCTATGTCCTCGTTTATCATGGCGTCCTTCGCAATATACGTGTCGGTCTTAGGGATATAGGCCTCTGGCTGATAGTAATCGTAGTAGCTGACAAAGTACTCGACAGAGTTTTGTGGAAACAGCTCCCTGAACTCTCCATAAAGCTGGGCGGCGAGGGTCTTATTATGAGCGATGACAAGCGTGGGTAATCCTAAATTGGCTATGACGTTGGCTATTGTAAAGGTTTTTCCTGAACCTGTTACACCTAAAAGCACCTGATGCCCCGGCTTTGCGGCACCGGTGGTGAGCGTTGCTATGGCCGCCGGCTGGTCGCCCTTAGGGGTAAACCCCGTTATAAGCTGAAAATCCCCCACGGCGTAAATTATAACTTAAACGAGGGAATAATGGGTATCGCGGCAGTTGAAATGCCTGTAACCCGTCAGAAGACGCCACATCACGCCGCCATATATCTGTCGTTCAATAAATAATTTCAGGTACTTGAGATTTCTATTGATAATTAATTCTGTTTGTGCTATAATGCCAGCCGTAATGATTTCGTTTGAGAAGCGGTTTTATGATAACATAAGGGAAGGCAGGATAACGCTGGCTTTCAGGCACTGGGATACCCTTAGGGTGTTAAGAGGAAAGATATACCGGTCTCATAATATAGGCCTGTTGCGGATTATTGATGTTGACTTCAAGAGGATTCAGAATATCACGATAGATGAGATAAAGAGATGTGGATTTGAGACTATGGAGGAGTTTAACGCGGATTTTTCTTTGCACGCGGAGACAGAGGTAGATTTCGAAAGGGACAGGGCCGTTAAAATAGAGTTTGAGTACATCGGCGAGGACATTGAAAACTATAAGAAATCAATGGGAAACGTAAAAGACTCGGAGATTTTTAATATTAAAGAGCAGCTTTTAGTCCTTGAGCAAAAGAACCAGGCCCCGTGGATACGCAAGACACTTCAAATTTTGAAAGACCAGGGGTATATCATGTCAAAGGATCTGGAACCGGAGATAGATATTCCATCGGATACGATAAAAAATTTTATGAGAAACCTCAAGGCCCTGCATTTGATCTCCACAAATACGAGAAAGGGTTACTCTATAACCCCGTTAGGCTCGAAACTCCTTCGCCACCTGTGCAGCAAAGACGATGACGCATAAGGTTTACCGTCTACAGTTCCATTTATCTGTCACCCCATACGCAATTTAGAAGGAGAAATCCCCCGCCTGTTAGAAAAAAATTAATCTTTAAATACATTGAGAGTACTAAATACCCTGAGAATACTGTTAAAATACATTGTAAATTATAGATTGTTTTTATATAATTGGAGTATGGGGTTTATACGGCATATTATGTGACACGAACATGAAGTCGGGGTGTTGTGCAGGCCGTGGGTGGTGTGGAAGGTAGGGAAAATGGCTGATTTGGCAGATAAAATAGGGCGTTATGAGATTATAGAAAAACTTGGCGAGGGCGCTATGGGGGTGGTTTTTAAGGCGCATGACACCATAATTGACCGCGTAGTGGCGATAAAGACAGTGAAGCTCAGCAGTGGCGGCCTCACGCCGTCGGCGCACAATATGATAAAACAATTTTGCAACGAGGCGAAAATCGCTGGCCGCCTGAACCATCCAAACATAGCGGCAATCCACGATGTAGGAGAGCAGGCCAATTCATTTTATCTTGTCTTTGAGTATGTAAAGGGTGTTACGCTTAAGGATTTAATCGTCAGGGGGGATAAAATCCAGCTTAACGATAAGATTGCTCTGCTGATACTCTTAGCGCGCACATTACACTATGCCCATCAGCACGGCGTAATACACAGGGACATTAAACCAGCAAACGTGATGATATTTGACGACATGCAGATCAAGGTTATGGATTTTGGCATAGCCGTGCTGGACACTCAGGCAAACAAGCTTGACGACACTATGGGGATTTTTACGGGGACGCCATATTACATGTCGCCGGAGATGGTAAGAGAGGAAGAGATAGACAAGTTGACCGATGTGTTTTCATTAGGGGTACTGTCGTATGAGTTTCTCACGGGGGTGAAGCCATTTACTGGTGTGAATTTTAAGGAACTATTTGAGTGTATAGAGACAAAGGACCCTGAGTTGCCTCATCGCGTTGACCCATCGCTACAGGAAACCGTAGGCGCGTGCATCATGAAAACGCTTGAGAAGGACAAGGGGAGGCGTTATCAGTCGGCGGGTGAATTCGCTGACGCGCTGGAGTATTATCTTGAGGCCCGCGCAAAGAATAGGACTGCCCCTACCTCGCCGTCGGCTGATTTTAACAAACTGGAGTTGATTAAGATGCTTCAGAACAGGTATTTATTCTTCTCGGATTTTACGGAGGCGGAGATGTTGAAGCTGTTTTCGTTGAGCGGGAAGAAGATATACAGAAAGGGTGCGGTGATATTTAAAGAGGCCGCGATAGATGACAGGATGTATATAATAATAGCCGGTCGGGTTAAGCTCATAAAGCAATCCTCTGATGATGGCAAGGTGACATTGCTTAAGGAGCTAAAAAACGGGGATTGTTTTGGGGAGTTAGGGTTCTTAAACAACTCACCGCGTTATGCCGCCGCTGTGACAGAGACAGACACGGTTTGCATACTAATAAGCGACACAGTATTAAGGAAGACGGAGCCGTATATCTGTTTAAAACTCTACAAGAATCTAAGCGTAATGCTCTCTGAGCGAATCCGCCAGGGCGACGAGAAAATCGGCAGCCTGACACGTGAAATCGAAGAACTAAAGGGATGCGGATAATAGATAGTAATAGCCGTCGGAACTGCTGAGGAAAAGTCGGAAGGCCTTTTTTTAGACAGTTCTATGGATTTTGCCCGCCGTCTGGAGCTGATTTAATAACGGCTTCGAGTTTATCAAAAAAATCTATTACATCCTGATGAAGCTCCTCTGGCAAGAAACTATTGCATAAATCAACGCGATTAATAATCAATCCAAAACGTTCGCGTAAAATCTGGAAAAGCGAGTCTTTATTTTCAAAGAGTATTTTTTTACCGTTGACTTCGCTGAAAATATTTGCGGATACGTCCCGCCATGTTTTCGTTTTAGGCAAAGTGAGATTCTGTTCATTAAAGAATGTTTCAATGGCGTTCATTATAGTATTATTAAATAGATTTATGTCCGTTTCTTTTCTCATAGCAAGCGCCGATCTTTGCCATGTATCAGGCACAAGCAAATAATTTTCTATGTTCCTTCTCTTCCATTCAAAAAGAACAGGGTTGTTAGGTTCTGGATGATAACTATTCTCTGAATCGTAATCAAATAATATTATGTGTTTTAGGTTAGGAACTATTTTAGTTAGTCCATCAAAATGCTTACCTGAAAAATTACACATATCTTTTTTTGAACCGCCGCCCAACTTTTTGATATAAAATCTTTTAAGCAACGGCTGTCTACCAAGCACAGAGGCCCATGCGTTTAATATTCTCTCATCATCTTCCCCTTCGACATACAAGATAAATGGATCCTGCCTTGTATTTACAATCTCCATATTATTAACGTCTGATAACGCGGTTATGATTTATTCTGTTGATTCGATTCTTTCTGGCTTTTGGTTTAGTAGTGAAATAATATTACCGTGATCAACTCTATTAATAAATTCTTCCGCATGTGTGGCAATTATAAATTGAGTGGTATTTAATCGTTGGAAATAGTTTAGAATTTCCCGCTGGAGATTGACGTGCATGTGAGCGTCCGGTTCATCGAAAAGAATTGTGGTTAGCCCTTTATACCCATAATAAAAAGCAAGGAGTGTCAACGCCTGATGAAAACCGCTGCCCCCTGTAATAATATCGAATTCTTTTCCTGTTTCATTTTTGTAGTTGATTTCGATATAAATGCTTTCACCTTTTTTGTAAACAGGAGGAAGGAGATCCACGTTAAACCATTCCATTACCATTTTCTTAACGGTTTCCCAAGCTTCGTTTTTATCTTGCTGGTCAAATACTCTAAATAGGAGATTTCGCAAAACAGAACCTGGTTGCCCTTTCCCGACATTTTGTCTTACAACTGCATCGTCAAACCAATTTTCAAAAGGATCCAGTCCTGAAAAAGGGGGAACGTAAACTATTTGGGGCAGAGCTCCTTCAGCATATAGTTTTTTGAATTCGACCCATCCACTTTTGGGAATAGCATAAATAGCTTGCGGCGATTGATACCTCAGCTCGACTCCAAATTCCCCGTCGGTTCCATCGCTTTTTGAATACTTGAGTATGATCTCAATTAGAATGTATTCCTGTGTTTTTTTCCCATCATTTTTGGGATATACTCTGTCAACCTTATCTCTCCATAATAAATTAAATTCTGGTAACGGCAGTGCCGTAAAATTGGGCAATACGATTTGAACACCTCTTGTCCCTTTTCGCTGTGACCTGTGAAATTCGTCAACACAGTATTGCCAAATCGCCATCGCCTGCAGGATAGTGCTTTTGCCGCTGTTATTCCTTCCAACCAGCAGGTCAAACCTCGTAAAGGTATATGTCTGGTCAGTTATGCCCTTAAAATTCCTTATCGTTAATTCTGTAATCATACAAACTTTATATCCTTAATCAACTCTCTTTTCTCCACAGCGTCACCTGTATCGGCTCGGCAAATATCTCTGTGGATTTTTTAACGATGGCCTGAAGATAGGGCATTGCTGTGTGTTTGTCAAGGGCCTCAGCACTTGCCCATATTTCGTAGAACATGAAATAACCCGGTATTTCCTTCGACTGGTGAAGGTCATATGCGATACAGCCGCTCTCTTTGCGCGTGTCGTCAATCAAAGACAGAAGCTCTTTCTTTACCACATCCACCATCCCATCCTTCGCCTTTATTAACGCCATCACTGTTACCTGACTGTTGTCCATACCTTGGTTCCTCCTTAAATGTAATGAGTTCTATTGTAACAAAAAATATGGGATTTATTGTATTTTTGGGCGGCAGTCAGTTATGTGTTTAAGGAAACAACTGTCACCGCCTCGCCGCCCGTGTCTTTGTCGCCCTTTTTGTATGCCCTTACGAGCGGGTGCGCCTCTAAGTGTTCCCTTACCGCCCGCGCCAGTGTGCCGGTGCCTATGCCGTGGATTATCCTTACGTCTTTGTGCTCCGCAATTGCCGCGTCGTTCAGGTATCGTTCAAGTACCGAGATGGCAGGGTCAACGCGCTGCCCGACGAGGTTTATTTCATATGGGATAAACGACGACATCCCCTGTAATTCAGAATCGGACGTCTGCCTGCGTGCAAGAGCAGGTGGCTGCCCTTCTACGCGCTGAAGCGCACCGATAGAAACCTCAATTTCACGCCCCCTTACAAGCACAACCGCACGCCCCTTTTTTATAGCGGTGACTGTGCCGTCGGCATCGAATCCTTCTATGCGCACGGTCTCACCCTGCACGAGGTTCTCTATCTGAGGCGTGTGAGCATTTTGCAGCTCACGCTTTTCCTGCCCAAGTTTGGCAAGTCTTTTGTCTATATTCATTACCAGCTCCCTCGCCCTCAGCGTGTCGGCCTTTGTCAACTCCACGAGGATTTCTTTGGCCTCTATTTTGAGGGAAGACAAAATTTTTTGAGCCTCGTCATTGGCCTTTAGGAGCGTCATATTTTTTTGCCGTTGTATTGTGTCAAGTTCCTGTCTTAATGTGTCTTTGACTGTGGCAATCTCATCGTGGAGCGCCTTAATTGCCAGTGAATCTCTTTCATACCGCGATATTTTTCCCCGCAAATCAGACATCAGGGTCTCCATTTGAATAGCGGCGCCGGATAGAAAACCCCTCGCGTCTTCAATTATATCGCTATTGAGGCCGTAGTGTGCCGCTATCTCAAAGGCGTACGACGTGCCCAGCTCCCCCGGTGAGAGTTTATATGTCGGCCTGAATACCCTGCCTTTGTTTACGTCCGGGGTTATTTCCATAATCATCGCCCCAACTGTGATGTGCTCTGTAGTAGCCGCGAACATCTTTAATAGCCGAAGATGGGTCGTGACCACAGAAAGCGCGCCAAGGCTCGTCAGGCGCTTCAGCAGTGCGCACCCCAGCGCCCCACCCTCGTCAGGGTCAGTGCCTGAGCCTAGCTCATCAAGCAGCACGAGGGTCTCACCGCCGCTCTGTGCCACTATTTGGGCAAGGCGGCCTATGCGGGCGGAAAATGTTGACAGGTTGTCCTCTATGGATTGCTCATCCCCTATATCCACGAAAATATTCTTCACAAAGGCAATAATTGACCCTGACAGCGCCGGAATGTGCATTCCTGACAGCGCCATCAGGTGAAGCACCCCGATGGTTTTTAAAACCACGGTCTTGCCACCGGCGTTTGACCCGGTGATGACGATTGATTTATTGTCGCCACCCAATGTGAAATCCAGCGGGACTATCTCCTCTGCCCTATTGTGTCTTGCGAGGGTTCTTAACAGCAGGGGATGGCGGCCTTTTATAATGTTTATGTGCCTGTTTTCGTCTATCAGCGGGGCAGACATTTTTAGGGCGTCGGCAAATTGTGCCTTAGCCATCACTGCGTCAAGGATTACTACCAACTCGTAGTCTTTTTCTATATCAGTCAGGTTATCGCGTATTGCGCCGGAGAGTTTTTTTAGAATCTTGAATTCCTCTATCTTCTCCTCAGACCTAAGGGAATCTATCTCGTTGCCTACGGGCTGCGTTTCATACGGTTCGGTAAATAGCGTCTCGCCGGTTTTTGAAATATCGTGGATTACGCCAGGTATTTGACCTCTTGAGTCCCTTCGGACAGGGATGACCCAGCGGCCATTTCTTATCGTTATAAAATCGTCCTGTATGTGCGGCTCAAGGGCATGTCTTTTCAGGAGTTTTTCGAGGATGTGTTTAACCCTCTGTTCCTGTGCGGCAAGTTTTTTTCGGATAGACGACAACTCCGGTGATGCCTCATCAGTAATGCGCCCATCTGCGTCAATGGATTTTGCGATTGCCCGCCTTATAAACGCGTGGCCGGTTATTTGAGAGACGGCTCCAACGATATTGGGGCTGTTCTTTTCGATGGACAGACGTTTTAGGCTCAACGCCGATTCAAAGAGGCCAATAAATTCCCGTAATTCAAGGGGTTCAAGGATGGCCCCCTCAGGATGGAGTTGGGTAAATAACGGCAGCATGTCGTTAAATGGCTCAATGGCCGTGTGTTTATCCTCTGAAAAGAGCGCCCTCCACTCGGATATATGGTCAATTTCGCGCCGAATCACAGCGATGTCCGAAGAGGGGGTAGTCTCGGCGATTAGCGCCTTGCCCGCAACGGTTACGGCATAGGACATGGCCATATCCAGTATCTTGTGAAACTCAAGGCTTCTTTGTGCTACATGGTCCATCGTGGTGGTATTATAATAATTTCCCTTATGTTTTTACATACGATTGTTGATATTGCTATAATAGCGCCAACAAATATGACTAAAGGAGACAACGAAGATGCCTTTTGAGTTTGAACGGCTGGACATACCAGACGTAGTGCTTGTAACGCCGCGTGTGTTCCCCGACGACAGGGGGTTTTTTAAGGAACTTTATAAGTATTCCGATTTTGCCGCCTTTGGAATAAAAGAACGATTTGTACAGGATAACTTCTCAAAATCCTCGAAGGATGTCCTGAGAGGGCTTCACTATCAGGTTGCCCCAAATGCGCAGGGGAAACTTGTCTCATGTCAAAGGGGTGAAATATTCGATGTGGCGGTGGATATTCGCGCTGACTCCGGGACGTTTGGGCGGTGGGTAAGCGCAGTGTTAACCGGTGAAAACCATAAGATGCTCTACATACCTCCCGGCTTTGCCCACGCATTTGTCGTCCTCAGCGACACAGTAGAAGTTATGTATAAGTGTACGAACGAATATTCACCCAAAGACGACAGGGGAATTATATGGAACGACCCCGATATAAACATCAACTGGACAGTGAAGACCCCACTTGTGTCCGACAAAGACGCACGGCTGCCACGATTGAAAGATGCAGTGAAAATGTGAACGTGAAGGAAGTAAAAGGATTAACAACGAAGGGGGGGTAACCCCCCCTTCACCCCGTAAATCTCGCCATGTTTTATCTATTGAATTTGGGCTGCCGCCCGTTGGCGGCTTCCAGAACTCCGGCTAAGGGATATCACACAAGGCATTAAAAAAACTGGATTATATAATTTGATGCAAGGAAAACTATTACTGCTCCTAGCGCCAGTTTTATGATTTTTTGCGGGATGTGTTTTTGTGTCTTTGCCCCCAGATACATGCCGACAAATCCTCCAATGCCAAAGAGAATTCCAAGTAACCAATCAGGATTAGCGGAAACTCCTCCAGCGGCAGGAATTATGCTGAAGAAAATCGCTCCCGCTAACGATGTTATGAAAGTTCCCATCAAAGCAGCCCCGGCTATAGTATAAACAGGCAGATGAAAGATGGCCACGCAAAATGGCGCGATAATTGACCCACCACCAATCCCATACGCCCCGCCTATGATGCCAACAACAAAAGACATTATGAACATGCTGACCGGTTTGAAGGAAAATCTCTCTCCCCAGAACTCGTATTCTATTTTCCTGATGGATAGGGATATCGTTTTCACTACGGCCTCAGAGGAAATTCCCGCGTTAATTTTAAACTTGTCGTCTAATGCTTTTGAGGTAGGGGGGGATGATTTCTTCCTGACTATGAATTCCTTCAAAAGTCTTATCCCTATATACATCAACACACATCCCACAAACAGCTTAAATACCTTCGGGTCGGGAAGATAAAAAACCCTTACATAATATCCGATAAATACGCCAGGTAAGGTCCCTATAACTACAACCCATGTGAGAGGCCATGCCATACGGCCTTCTTTTATATACCGGTATACGCCACTTGGAATCGCAACTATGTTAAAGACATGGTTTGTCCCGCTAACTGAAGGAGCGGTATAATTAAGAAAGCTCATCTGAAATGGAAGCAAGAGAAATGCCCCGGATATTCCCCCCATAGATGTAAAAAACGAGATAACCATCGCAACAAGGGGTGGCAATAAAATATTCGTCTTAACCCCTGAGACTGGAAATATTACACTAAGTAAATCCATTATAATTCTCCTCAGCTTATCATTTTGGCAACGCCCTTCACCTCTTCAAGCATTTTGGCTCGCTCCGCGTCGGTGATATATGGAATGGCGGTAAAAAACACATGCTTCAATACCTCCATAGCGCAGAACCTGTATATGCCATCGTCTGAGGTTTGACGCATACTGTTAAACATGCCACTTTTTGCGTACATCTCCTCAGGGGTGCCGGTTGTGTTGATTATCAGGACTTTTTTGCCGTTTAGAAGCCCCGCAGCACCAGCCTCGTTTATTGTAAAAGCAAAACCGAAAGAGAAGACCCTGTCTATGTAACCCTTAAATATAGCCGGCAGTCCTGTCCACCAAATCGGGTGGACGAAACTGATTACATCGGCCCAGGCGATGTGATCTTGTTCGACTTTAACGTCAGTGGCAGACTTGCCGGCCTGGATGAGTTCAAAATCAGATGGTTTTAACACCGGGTCGAAATTTTGTTCGTATAAATCCCTGATTCTGACCTCGTGACCAAGGGACTTTAACTCCCCCGAGAGGGTCTCCATTATGGCGTGATTAAAACTCTTAGGATTGGGATGTGCGTAAACAATCAGATTTTTCATTTCGTCCTCCTTATACACGTGTTTGATAGTATACACTGACCGAATAATAGTATATACTGACCGAATATGTAAAATCTATATGCAAAAAAATGTGGCGCGTGTCCCGCCAAAATGATAATGTCCTTATAACGATCCAATGCCGGAGCTTGGGCAACGCATCCCCGTTGACTTTGAAAGGACAAATGGGGTAACTTAACTATGTGTCCGGTTTTGACGTGGTAACGTCAGTTATGGAATTAGTAAAGGGGTAGGGGATTGCCTGTAATGAATATGAACTCTATGGTGATTATCCCATGAATGTTTAATTATATCCAAAGAGCCAAAACGGGTTGCGCATTATGAAGATCAGGAATTTGCTTATGCTTATAACAACTGTGAGCATCATAGTATCGATGGTGACTATCACATCGGTTGCGGTGTTCACAATTAAGAAGCAAGGGCGGGATGATATAGAGAAGTACAAAGCGGAAGAACTGGCTAAATTGAGGCATAACCTCAGGAATCTGGCGTACATGGCCTATGGTATCGTGCAGATGAATGACAAGACCGCTCATGACAAGAAATTCCTCGAAAAGTACTACGGTGTGCGGCTGAAAGACGCTATAAGCATCGTTGAGCCGATTCTCAGAGTGAATGCCGCAAAGGTGAAAGAGGGGAAAGCGACTCTCTCTCAGGCGAAAAAGGAGGCTGTTGATGCGATCAGCAGCATAAGGTATAATAACGGGGCCGGATATTTCTGGATCAACGACACAACACTTCCCTACCCCCGCATGATTATGCACCCGACATTGCCGGAGCTGGACGGCAAAGTTCTGAGCGACCCGAAATTCAACTGTGCCCTGGGCAAAACGAAGAACCTTTTTCAGGCCTTTGCAGAGGTCACAAAGGCAAAAGGAGAAGGCTTCGTTGACTATCTCTGGCCGAAACCAACAAAAGAGGGTCTTAGCGCTCAGGTGCCAAAACTTTCTTACGTAAAACTTTTCAGTGAATGGGATATTATTATCGGCACCGGTATTTATATTGATGACGCGGTTCAGGACGCCATGGAAACAAGTAAGGAAGCCCTGAGCAAAATAAAGTTTGATGATGGGACCGGATATTTCTGGATCAACGATACAACACTTCCCTACCCACGGATGATTATGCACCCGACTTTGCCGGAGCTGGACGGCAAAATCGTGACCGACCCGAAATTCAACTGTGCCTTGGGCAAAACGAAGAACATTTTTCAGGCAATGGCAGAGGCATGTAATAATAACGAGGGTGAAGGTTTTGTGGATTATATATGGCCGAAACCTACGAGAGATGGCCTGAGCAAGCCTGTTCGGAAACTGGCCTTTGTAAAAGTATACAAGCCGTGGGGATGGGTTATCGGGACAGGCATTTATACCGACACTATAGAGGAAGAAACCGCACGGAAGGCCTTGTCCATTAATGACCAGGTCAGGAAGGTCATAAACAAGTTCCTTGTGATCTCGGCAATCGTGCTTATTGCCGGGGTAGCGACTGTCATTATTTTTTCGAAAACTCTTACCGTACCGATCAGCAGGCTTACCGACTCAATCAGAAAGATAAATAAAGAGGGCATATACTCGGGTGAATCTCCAGTGACGGGCACTGTGGAAACCAGAGAACTAGGAGAGATATTTAACAGAATGCTCTCAGAACTTAGGAGAGGCGAAGAAACAAACAAGGCGCTTTTCAACGAGTTGGCGGATTATAACAGGACACTGGAGCGGAAGGTGGCCGAAAGAACGTCTGAACTTCAGGCCACACTTGCAGAGGTCAGTGCGGCCAACAATAAGATCCTCAGGAGCATTAGTTATGCAAAGATGATTCAGACTTCTCTCCTGCCTGATCACGATACGGTTGTGACGAATCTGCCGAACAGCCTGTTTTTATGGATGCCTAAGGACATCGTCGGCGGTGACATATACTTTGCCGAGATTTTTGAGCACAATTACCTCGTCGCCATTGTGGACTGCACCGGCCACGGGGTGCCGGGCGCTTTTATGACAATGATTGCGTCGTCAACCCTGAAAAAAATAATCAACGAAGACCTCTGCAATGACCCCGGAGAGATACTGAAGAGGCTGAACCATGCGGTAAAATCACTTTTACTAACCAACTCCGAACACGAACTCTTTGATGTCGGCATGGATGCCGCGGTATGCCTGATAAAACCACGAGAGAAAACATTGGAATTCTCCGGGGCTAATCTACCGCTGTACTGCGTCAGTAAAGGCAACATGGAGGTCTTCAAAGGCGACAGGCAGAGCATAGGATACAAGGACTCGCCTTCAAATATCAATTTCACGACCGTAAAGATTGCGATATCATACGAGATGTCGTTTTATCTTGCAACCGACGGCTATATTGATCAGACAGGAGGTGATTACGGGTTTTCATTCGGCAAAAGGCGTTTCAGAACGCTTTTGCATGAGATATGCGGGAGCCCCTTCCACACCCAGAGGGAAATGCTTCTTAAAGCCTTCAACGAACATATTGGCGGCAACGAACGTCTGGATGACGTAACTGTTGTAGGGTTCAGTCTATAGAAATATTACAACTACGTACCACTAAGGGAAACGGGAGATGATAACATGATTAAACTTCTGGATTTGAAGAATTACCTCGATGAAAAGGGTGTTTTTTTGTATTTCAACGGGCAAATATCACATGATTTACTGGTTCAACTGGGCGACACACTGAAACAAGCTTTGAAAAGGGAAGAAGTGGAATCCAAAACGATTGTGAAAGTCTTTTCCATGTTTATTGAACAGATGCAAAACGTAGCACGTTATTCCGATCCCGGTGAAACAGACGTCCCCAATGCTTTGGCACATTTTCAGATGGGCGTTGTGACAGTAGGTTATGACGGAAATTATTATTTCGTGGCTAGCGGCAACAGAGTGGCTGCAACCGAAGTCAACAGGATAAGGGAAAAACTTGAAAAGATCAGCTCAATGGATAAAGACCAGCTTAAGACCTTTTATAAAGAAATGAGAAAGATAGATACCCCGAAAGACTCCGTTGGCGCTGGACTCGGTTTTATAGAAATGGCCAGAAAAGCCGACAAACCTCTTGAATTCGAATTTTCTAAATTAAATGAGAAGGAATCTTTCTTCTCACTAATAACTCTGATAAACAGGGAGTAAATATGCTGAGATTTGAAATAGATGCTACGAAGAGCACGCCGAGGATTTATTTCGACCAGGGGAAAAACGTTCTCGAAATCAAAGGCGAATCATATCCGGAAAACACGTCGGAATTTTACGGACCTTTTTTTAAGTGGCTTGATATGCGCCTTGAGCAATTGCATGAGGAGAACTTTACCGTAGATATCGCGCTGATATACTTCAACAGCAGTTCTTCAAAGATACTGATGAACCTGTTTGAAAGACTTGAAAAATATGCCGAAAGGGGCAAAAATATCGCCGTGAACTGGATTTATGATAAAAATGATGAAAGTTCCCTCGAATATGGGGAGGAGTTCGAAGAAGACCTGACAACGCTGAAATTCAATCTCGTAGAAAAAGCAGGAGGTTAAAAGTGCCTAAAGACGCAATGTTTAGCGAAGAGGAACAGGTGCTTAATCAGGCAGGGAAGGTGGTCAGTGATGAGCGTTATAAAGACTCGCCATTGCATGCCGGGTTCGTGTCTTTGCTTGACAGCTATCAGCGGTTGTTCAAGCAGGTCAGGCGGTTGATCAGATTGAGCGATAAGCAGCAGCACGGCATGATATTGGAACTGGAGCAAGCCTTTGAGAGCTTTGTCCGCACCCTGGTCGCTACCATTGACGCCAAGCACCGTCTCACGGCCGGCCATTCCACTCGCGTCACAGAATATGTTCTATTTATCGGCAAAAAAATGGGCTTCAGTGACGAGCAAATGGAAGTGCTCAAATACGCAGGATTGCTCCATGATATAGGCAAAATCGGCATTCCCGATGCTGTGCTGACAAAAAACGGGCCTTTCTCGCCTGATGAACGTCTGAAGATGAACGAGCACGCCACATGGACATGGCAGATATTATCAGTCATTCGTTTGCCCCGTAATTTGTGCGAAATCCCCAAAATGGCGGCATGCCACCACGAGAAGATGGACGGAACCGGTTATCCTTACGGTCTGAAAGGAGATGATATTCCTTTTTTTTCCCGGCTCATTGCCGTAGCCGATGTGTTCGACGCATTGACCTCCCGCCGTGATTATCCAAAATACGATAGGGAACAAATTCTAAGCCCTGATCCCATGTCCATGGATAAGGCATTTTCAATCCTTACGAAGGATCAGAACATTCATTTTGATCCAACCGTAGTGTCTGTAGTCCTGAATCACCGGCCTGAATTTGAAGCCATGTGGCAGTCTCTGCACACCAACCATGCAGATGCTTTACCAGTGTGCCTGCCATCTGCTATATTATGAAATGAATAACAGTGGGCGTGCTAATAGAAGGTTTAAGCTCTGGACGGTTTTTCTTTCAATAATCGTGATGGCCACGGGCGCTGTTGGGCTATGGTTAATAGCAGAGTGGACAAAGGATAAGACCATTGAAGGTATTCAAAGGCAGGTGCGCCAAAACCTTGAACTATACAATGTATATCTTACGGACAAGATCGCCCAATTTTCGGAGTATCCTTTAATTCTGGCGGAGAACTCTTTGATTGTCAATTTTTGCGGCAATCCAACAAACGCGAGGGCAGTTAATCGTTACCTCTCTCAATTCAATATCACAGTTGGGGCATCTGTCTCGTTCATACTCAATAAGAACGGCACTGTTATCGCGTCTAGCAACTGGGACTCCAAGGACTCGGCTATAGGCAAAAGATCTGCCGCCTTTAGGCCTTATTTTCAAAAGGCGATAAACGGAGTGCCGGCGGGATACGTTGCAATCGGGCTTACATCCAAAGAACCTGGCTATTTCGCCTCCTATCCGATTAGAAAAGGCGGCGAGGTAATCGGGGTTGCCGTAGTTAAAAATAGACTCGACAGCCTGAAGCTCGGTACTCAGGAAGTCATGGGAACGCTCCTCATCGCCGATGAAAACGATGTCATCTTCGCATCGAACGATGATCTGTTTAATTTTTACGCTATTCGTGAGCTGCCGGAGGGTGTTTTGTCAGAGATAAAGGCAGATAAACAATATGAGGGCGTTGACCTCCAACCGCTTCCTGTTAAAAGCGATGTCATGCGCGGCGGCGTGAGGATAATAACATTAAAACCCTCGGCCGTCACTGAACAGCGCGAGGTCAGATACGTTATGGAGATGGTTTACGCGCAGGAAAACGGCTGGAATGTCTATCTGCTTTCAGAAGTTGGGGATTTGGATAAAAAAATCATTGTAAATATAGCGATTGCCTCTTCGATTATAGCGGTGATACTTGTTGCGTCGTTGCTGCTGATTAATATAAGACTAAGGAAAATGAAAGAAACATCAACCAAAAATCAGGTAGAACTTGAGCATAAGGTAGATGAGCGGACACAGGAACTGCACGATACAAACGAAAAACTCCTTTTCGAATTGATAGAACGTAAGCGGCTTGAAAATGCCCTGAAAATAAAGACGGACGAGCTGCAACACATCAACGAAAACCTTCGTGAACTTGTGAAAAAAGAGGTCGCTGAAAATAATAAACAGGAACAATTGCTGATTCAGCAATCCCGTATGGCGGCAATGGGAGAGATGATAGGCGTCATAGCCCACCAGTGGAGGCAGCCCATAAACGCAATCGGCCTGATAATACAGGACCTCGTTGACGCCTTTGAGCATGGAGAGATGAACAAGGAATACCTGGAAACCGAAGTCCAGTCAACCATGCAGCACATAGGATTTATGTCCCAAACGATTGACGATTTCAGGAATTTCCTCAAACCATCAAAAAAGAAACTGCGGTTTAACGTCAAAGAGGCAATAGAGGAAATAATGTCCATGTTTGAGGGGACACTAAAAAGAGACTCCGTCGCAGTGTCCTTGGCTCACTCAGAAGAAACATATCTGAAAACCGGCTACCCTAACGAGTTCA
Source organism: Candidatus Magnetominusculus dajiuhuensis (assembly GCF_046044395.1). Classification (NCBI taxonomy): domain Bacteria; kingdom Pseudomonadati; phylum Nitrospirota; class Nitrospiria; order Nitrospirales; family Nitrospiraceae; genus Candidatus Magnetominusculus; species Candidatus Magnetominusculus dajiuhuensis. Next base: position 30,709 of record NZ_JBJUSG010000028.1, read on the forward strand.
AGCAGGTGATCTTGAATATTATCAACAACGCCAGAGACGCCATTGTATCATGCCGCAAAAAAGGGCTGATGGACAAAGGCACTCAAGGGCAGATAACAATCCGCCTTGAAAAGGCCGCCGCCTCCCCAACGCAGGACGCAGACGACAAGGTAATCGTGTATATCAGTGACAATGGAGGAGGCATACCTGAGGATATTATAGACAAGGTATTCGATTCATACTTCACAACCAAGACCGAGGACAAGGGAACGGGTATCGGCCTCTATATGTCCAGGACAATAATAGAAAACAACATGGGCGGCAGACTGACAGTGCGAAACACACCCATAGGGGCTGAGTTTACGATAGAAATATAGGGGGTATGGATAAACAGGGCAAACGCACTATGTATTTTTTTGCCTGTCATTCCTGCGAAACATACATGAATAGAGTCAATCTTCGCCCCCGCCCATGAAAATTGCAAGGCCATACTGCTAAGATTTATTCATTTCAGTGAAAGCAGTTATAATGTAAGCGTCTAAATAACTACACCCGTTGATTTCCCTGCGAGGGCATCCCT
>NZ_JBJUSG010000029.1:0-2432 GCF_046044395.1 Candidatus Magnetominusculus dajiuhuensis
GGGGGGGGGGCTGCTTTACTATTGTGACACAGTCTGTTCGCAGGAATGACAGACAAAAGATGGGAATGACTGACAGAGAAATGATGCTTCCCTATTATAATGCGTTTGGGGAGTTGTCATAGTGCGTTTGGGGGCGTATTGCCTCAAGTAAAAACCTATTTGAAATAGTGGGGTTGAGATTGTGGTGGGTAATCATTTATAATCATAGTCAGTCACTGTTATGTTATGTGATGAATAACGAGGAGGTCTTATGCAGAGGAAGGTTTTAGCTCTTGTTCTTGCTGGTGGTGAAGGTAGGAGGCTGTTTCCGCTTACCGCTATGCGCTCCAAGCCATCTGTGCCGTTCGGGGGTAGGTACAGGATTGTTGACTTTGTTTTAAGTAATATCATTAACTCCGGAATTTATTCGATTTACCTGCTTGTTCAGTACAAGTCCCAGTCCCTGATATCGCACATTCAGGAGAACTGGAACCAGACCTCGGTATCCCGCGACCAGTTTATTACGATTGTGCCGCCTCAGATGCGCAAGGGGCTGGAGTGGTTTCAGGGCACTGCTGACGCGGTGCTGCAGAACGTTAACCTTATTCAGCAGTATGCACCGTCGCATGTTGTAATCTTTGGTTCTGACCACATCTATCGAATGGACATTGCGCAGATGCTCGATTTTCATATCGGATGCCGCGCCAAGGCCACTGTTGCGGCCATACCTGTGCCGATTGATCAGGCCTCGGCATTCGGCGTCATCAAGACTGCCGGGGATGGCCGTATTGAGCGGTTTGAGGAAAAACCCAAAAACCCGTCCTCAATGCCTGAAAATCCCGCGAAGGCCCTTATCTCTATGGGGAACTATATCTTTAACACCGACGTGCTGCTTGGTGCGCTTGCGGACGCGCAGCGAAAAAGTGAACACGACTTCGGTGCCTATGTCCTGCCATCGCTTGTCAATACACGCGGACTTTTCGCCTATGATTTCTCCCGGAATAAAATCCCGGGTGCCAAGCCCTACGAGGAGATTGGCTACTGGCGCGACGTTGGAACGATTAAGGCATACTGGGAATCCAACATGGACATGTTGGACGAGGAGCCAATCTTTGACATCTATAACCACAGATGGCCAATCCACCCGACGATATCGTTTACGCCGCCTGCGAAGATTATCAGCGGCGATATTCAAAACTGCTCTATCTCAAATGGCGTCAGGATAAAGGGTGCGGCCATCAAGCACTCTATTATCAGAAGCGGCGTGATAATAGAAGAGGACGTCGAGATTACTGATTCAATTATCATGGAGTATGTCCATATCAAAAAGGGCGCGAAATTGAAGAAGGTCATCATTGACAAGAACAACGTGATAAACGAGGGTGAGAAGCTCGGCTTCGACTGTAACAAAGACCGCTTCAGGCTGCACATTGACGAGTGCGACATAGGTATCCTTCCCAAAACTATTTTATAGATGAGGTTCTGGAAACATGGTGATAAACAAGACACTGGGTTTTAGTACGCGTGGGAATGGCCACCTCATTGACGTTACCAGCCATGTCAACGGTGTCCTTACCGAATCGGGCATTCGCAGCGGGATACTGACGGTGTTCGTAGTTGGCTCAACCGCCGCCATTACGACATTAGAGTATGAGCCGGGGCTGATAAAAGACATGGCAGAGTTATACGACAAACTCGTGCCCGCGAACAAGCGCTACGCGCACGACGACACATGGGGTGACGCAAACGGTTTCAGCCATGTGCGGGCGGCGCTGCAGGGGCCAAGCCTTACGATACCGTTTGAGGACGGCAGCCTATACCTCGGCGTATGGCAGCAGATAGTCCTTGCAGACTTTGACCACAGACCAAGGCAAAGAAACATAGTAGTTAACATAATCGGCGAATAGTTGATATAGTTGATAAGGAGGCGCACATGGAGATAAAGATAGTAAAACCAGCAGAGGGAGACCTTAAGGCGCGGGGAGTTGACAACTGGCCTATATGGCAGAAGGAGGCGTCGGTATTCGATTGGCACTATGGTGATACTGAGGAGTGTTATATACTTGAGGGGAAGGTCACGGTGTCAACAAAAGACGGGAAAAAAGTGGAGTTTGGAAAGGGCGACTTTGTCACATTCCCCAAGGGGCTATCATGTACATGGGAAATAAAAGAGCCAATAAGAAAACACTACAATTTTAAATAGTATAGTTTTAAATAGTCTTTTGTAATCTTCTAAAAATACAGGTCAAGGAGGGTTACCCTCCTTGCGGGAGTTTGAGGGCAGCGCCCTCAATGTCTTAGGTATTGATAAATATTATTGAATACGCTATAATAAAAACATGGAGGACACGGCTATGGATGAAAGGCCATTAACGAAACAGGACTTAATAGAAGTATTAAAAGATGTATTAGCGCCGATCGTGTCGAGATTGGACTCATTGGATATGAAAGTA
>NZ_JBJUSG010000029.1:2532-30950 GCF_046044395.1 Candidatus Magnetominusculus dajiuhuensis
GGCTCATTGGATATGAAAGTAGGCTCATTGGATATGAAAGTAGGCTCATTGGATATGAAAGTAGGCTCATTGGATACGAGAGTAGGCTCATTGGATACGAAAGTAGGCTCCCTGGAAACAAGGGTCGGCTCCATTGAACATGAACTGGCGAAAAAGCCTGACCGTGATGAGGTGCGCTTTATGCTGAAGCAGGAGATAGAGCCGCTCAAAAAAGAGGTGTCTAAAAAACCAGACCGTGAAGAGGTCAGGGCGATAGTGCATAGTGAAGTTGAAAAGGTGCGCTTGACCTTTGCGTAAGGCCATTAGGAGTGTCGGGTACTTTTCATGCCGGATACGTATCTGGGTCTGTTCTTATTTTGTCCATAAAATCCCTCGTCTTAAGGCCCTTTTCCAGACGGTAGCGAATGTGCAAATCAAGCAGTCTGCCGAGTTCCTGTGCGAGAGAAGTTGTTGGAACCACACGATGTAACTTACTCCAATCCCAAAGCCGCAGGGTCTCAAAGAGTTTTATCGCACCCTGAGACAGCTCAAACCCGCTTAGTGGGTCGCCGCAGTTGTCGCACAATATTGAACCCTCGCGAAAATAAAAACGCCTTCCCGTACCTGCGCACCGGGCGCACCCGCTTAGTCTTGGCATAAAACCCGCCGCGTTGAGCATCTTTATCTTATAGCAGAGAATGGCCTTTTGATTGCCGCAGCCCGCCTCTTGCATCCTCAGCGTATCGAGCAGTATGTCGAACAGGCCTTCCTGCCTGACGTGTTCGGGGATAAGCATAAATGTCATCTCAAGTAACTCAGATACCCGGAGAAAGCAGTCAAGCTCTTCCCGTAATTTCTGAAATGGATGGACGATGTCGGCCTGGATGAGCCTTGGCAGCTCAGCGTTTTCCTTTCCCCACAGACTGATGCGAATATATGAAAAAGGCTCAAGGGCGGAGCCAAACCTGCTCTTTGTCTTTCTTGGACTTTTGGCGAATGCACGCACAAAACCCCTCTCGCGCGTGAAAATCGTCATAATCATATCGGCCTCACCGAGCGGGAAGCCCTTAAAGACAATGCCTTCGGTCATGAAACGCATTACATGATGTTGCCGAAGTCTTCAGGTTTGAGGTTTTTAAGCCACTCTTCAAGTTCATCGGTGTTTCTGCGCTCAATGACGGTCTCCTCGACATAGATAGGGGAGTTTGTCCTTAGCGCAACCGCAACGGCGTCGCTTGGGCGGGAGTCTATCGGCCTTTCGGCCTTGCCATCAGTGACATAGAGCATGGCATAGTATGTGTTGTCAACGATCTCGTGGACGATAACCTTGGCCACCGACATGTTAAGCTCTTCAATGACGTTCTTGAGCAGATCGTGCGTAAGCGGTCGCGGCGTTACCACCTTGCCGAGTGCGAGGGCGATTGAGTCAGCCTCCGGTTTTCCTATCCAGATTGGCAGCGTCTCCTCTCCATCAACCGCCTTCAGCAGGAGAATGTACATACCACTTCTGGGGTCAAACAGCAACCCATCTACCTTCATCTTTATAACCATATCTATTTAAACCCCAAATCTTTCAATGCGGACACATCCTTACGCCAGTTCTTTTTCACCTTTATAAACAAATCCAAATACACCCTTGCCCCGACAATATCCTCTATTTCCTTGCGGGCCTTCGTGCCGGCGGCCTTTAGCGTCCTGCCGTTTTTCCCTATTATTATACCCTTTTGGGTAGGTTTTTCAACAAGAATATTTGCGCTTATCGAAATAAGGCCGCTTTTTTTTTCTTGCCACCTGACGACATCAACGGCGATGGAGTGGGGGATTTCGTCGTGTGTGTAGTCCATCAGCTTCTCCCTGATGGTCTCCGAGGCCATGAACCTCTCAAACACATCTGTCACTACCTCATCTGGATAGTATCTCGGCCCCTCAGGCAGATAACGCAGACTCTCACTTATAAGCACATCAACCCCGCTGCCGCTTTTTGCGGATACGGGTATTATCTCCTCAAAGTTGAGAAATTTCCTGTAAGCATCAATAACACAAAGCAGCGCCGACTTATCCCTGAGCATATCTATCTTATTCACGACAAGAAATAAAACCTTCTTCACGTCCTTCAACATATTTATAACTGAAATATCGTCCTCATCAGGTGAGGCGGGGTTTACAACCAGATATATCAGCTCCACCTCGCTTACTGTATCCATTGAGGTCTTCAGTATAAAACGTCCCAGCGTATGTAACGGCGCATGAATGCCCGGCGTATCGAATAAGACGATTTGCCCGTTCGGTACATTTTTAACGCCCATTATCCTGTTTCTGGTCGTCTGGGGCCTTGATGTGACGATGGCTATCTTCTGGCCGGTTATCGTATTTAACAGCGTGGATTTGCCGACATTAGGCTTTCCCATTATCGCCACGAACCCTGAGCGAAAAATAGAAGCTGTATTTTTATCTGATGAAACAGCCACTTATGTCAGCTTCTGCAGGGCTGTCTTAATCCGGTTCAGGCCCTCGCTTATTTTTTCCATTGAGGTTGCATAGGACATCCTTATATATCCCTCGGCACCGAAGGCACTGCCGGGCACAAGGGCAACGGCTGCCTCTTCAAGCAGATAGAGAGCCATGTCCGAGGAGTCCTTTATCAGCATCGTTGCTGTTTTCCTGCCAAGATAGTCCCTGATATTCGCAAAGGCATAAAACGCCCCCTGTGGCATCTTACACGACACACCGTCAATGGCGTTTAGCTCAGCCACCAGATACCTCCGCCTCTTGTCAAACTCTTTAAGCATGGCGGGGATGAAGTCCTGAGGGCCGGTAATGGCCTCAAGGGCGGCCTTTTGTGAAATTGACGTCGGGTTTGAGGTTGACTGGCTTTGAATGTTCTCCATGGCTTTGATTATCGCCGCATCGCCTGCCGCGTAGCCCACGCGCCAGCCGGTCATGGCGTAGGATTTCGAAAAACCGTTTATGACTATCGTCCTCTTCTTTATTTCCGGGTCAATTGAGGCAATGCTGACATGTTTTAAACCGTCATAGAGAAGTTTTTCATATATCTCGTCAGATATAACATAAATATTGTTCCTGACGGCTATCTCAGCAATGGCCTCCAGGGCCTTTCTGTCGTATGTGAATCCGGTAGGATTCGACGGGTAATTCAGGACAATGGCCTTAGTCTTCTTCGTGATAGCCTTTGAGAGCAGCTCCGGCGATACGACAAAGTCCTCCTCTTCCCGCGTCTGCACAATAACCGGCACGGCATCATTCAGAAGAGTCTGGTCGGGATAAGACACCCAATACGGTGCTGGTATTATGACCTCGTCTCCTTCACTGTAAAGTGCCTGTGCGGCGTTATACAGAGAGTGCTTAGCGCCTACTGAGACGAGTATCTCATTTGGCTTATACTGCAAGCCATTGTCCTGTTTCAGCTTCCCGACAATGGCATTCTTAAGTTCTGGTATCCCGCCTACTGGTGTGTACTTGGTAAACCCCTCGTTAATGGCCTTAATGGCCGCGGCCTTGATATTGTCAGGGGTATCAAAGTCCGGTTCGCCGACGGCAAAGCTGATTACGTCAATGCCAGCCGCCTTCATCTCCTTAGCCTTCGTATCAATAGAAAGTGTAGCCGATGGTTTGACTTTTTTAGCTCTTTCAGAAATCATAATCTTTCATGACCTCGTTAATTTATTATTTACTGTGACGATTATAACAGAAACCGGCATAAAAAAACATAACGCATATCTCCGGCCTGAAGGTTAACAGTGAGTTATGCCCCCCAACGCCCAGTGCTTAAAACAGTCTTTGTTCAATCAAATCCGTTACTTCTTTGGCGCTTATGTCGTGGAGGCATTTACTTTTTTTCGTTGCGTCGCAGCCATCGCAACCGCAGGGGACGCAGTCCCAGTCCCGCTGAATAACCGTATGGATTCCCGACGTCTGTATCCCGTTTCTCCTTGCGTAGGGTTGCTGTATCGTCTTTTCATTGTCCCACGGCCCCCAGTTAAACGCGCCGGATGGCCCGAATATGGCCACAACGGGCGTGTCCATTGAGGCCGCTATGTGCATCGGGGCGGAGTCCACTCCGAAAAACATGGCCGCACCCTTTGATACTGCTCCAAGGGCCTTTATACTCGTCTCACCCAAAAGGGTGATAAGTCCGCCCTTGTTGGTTTCTTTCACCAGAGATAAAATCCCCCTGGCCTTCTCTATCTCCCTTTTGCCGGGCGCCGCGGTTAGCACTACCTTAATGCCCCTCTTTAACAGCCAGTCTATAACCTCTGCCATGTAGTCATCCCGCCAACACTTGAAAAACCACCGCGAAGTGGGATGGACATGTACGTATGTGTCCGGGTTTGAAATGCCGCGGCCCTTTAATAGTCTGTCCACTGAGTCTGTAACATCCTCCGGTACGTGCATTTCAACTTTATAGCCTGCTGGTTCTATCGAAAATTTTTGTAGCAGCTCCAAATTTTGCATAACCACATGCGTCATCCCGTTGAGGACGGCGCGGCCCGTATACAGGTAGTTCTTCCCCCAACGGCTTGCCTTGCCTGAGTCTTTGGCAAGCCTTACGCGGGCACCGCTTACATATGATATTATAGCCCCGCGGTCGCCGCCCGTCATATCAATAGCCATGTCAAAGGCGCGTTGCCTTATTGCCCTTAGATTATTTAACTCGCCGGCATATTTTTTAATAACCGGCATGTCCTTTAGCTTCCTGTTGAAGACCATCACCTCGTTGATGTATGGATTGCCTGTCAGGGTCTCCTCCGAGCCGGAGTTCACAAGGGCGCTGATACGGGCATCGGGAAACGCCGTCCTCAGTGCCCTGTAAACCGGAGAGGTCAGCAGGACATCACCTATGTGGCGCAGCTTGATTGCCAGTATGTTGGTTATTCCATCGAAATTCGCGTTCACTCTTACGGTAGTCCCATGCCCCTCTTCTGAGTTTGTAGTGCCGCTATGTGCCTTAATAATCCCCTCTGTGGCAAACACATCGCATTCTAACACAACAAAGACGCCGCTTGCAATTTGTTGATGTCAGTTTGTCGGCGGGTGTTATGATTTGTGTATTACTGCTCAAAAAATTTTTTGCCGGACTGAAAGATTTATATTGACATAAATGTAAAAATGTGGTATTTTGTGGTGGTAAGTGGAGGACGATTCGGTGGAGTCAGACGGATTTATAGGTAGATACAATCTCAGGGCGGATGACAAGGGCAGGGTTATAGTCCCGGCCTCGTTCAGAGAGATATTTAAGAAAAGCTACGGCCCGAAGATTTATATAACCTGTGCGGTCAGAGACAGGTGCCTTCAGATATTCCCGGACGCGCAGTGGAGGGACTTGATGGCAAAGGTGAAGGAGATGCCTAAGTCTAAGGAATCGGTGAAGTTCTTTATCAGAAAGGTGGTCAGCTCGGCGTTTGAATGCGAGATAGACAAGCAGGGAAGGCTGCTCGTGCCGCCAGCCCTTAGGGAGGACGCCGGTATTTCCCTCAATGGCGAGATATTGATTGCCGGGGCTACGGACAGGCTGGAGGTCTGGGACAGGAACTTGTGGGCTGAAAAATATAGAGACATTGATGACTCCGTTGTGGCGGGCTATGAACAGGAGTTGGCAGATTGGATATAGATGGGCAACACGCGGGGAGTGTCCGGGGCAATACATTGTCCGGTAATGGTGGATGAGGTGATGGAGCTGTTAGACGTGAAAAGAGATGGAGTATATGTGGACGGCACGCTGGGCATGGGTGGACACGCAGAGGTGCTGCTTAAGAGGCTTGGTGCGGATGGCAGGGTCATTGGCGTTGATAAAGACGAAGAGGCGCTGATGTTTGCGGCGCAAAGGCTTCAGGACTGCCGTGTGAGTTTTGTACGGGATGATTTTTCGCGCGTAGGGGATATTGTAAAGGACTGCGGGTACGACACTGGTGTTGATGGCATATTGCTTGACCTTGGGATGTCTATGTGCCAGGTGAAAGACATGGCGAGGGGGTTTAGTTTCAACTCCGATTACCGGCTTGATATGCGGATGGACAATAGGGCGCCGCTGACGGCATGGGAAGTGGTAAACCGCTATAAAATGGAAAAAATTGAAGAGATATTAAAGGAATACGGGGAAGAGACAAGGGGCGCTAAAATTGCGCGGGCAATCGTCGCGCAGAGAAAGAGGCGTTCAATAGACACATGCCGCGAGCTGGCGTCACTCGTTGAAGATGTATACGGCGGGCGTGGGAGGACTCATCCGGCAACACAGACCTTTCAGGCGCTCAGGATATATGTAAACGGCGAACTGGCGGCCTTGAAGGGCGCGCTTGAGGGCTCGGGGGCGGTGTTGAGGGCAGGCGGACGTTTGTGTGTAATCTCATATCATTCCCTTGAGGACAGACTTGTAAAGAATTTTTTCAGGCAAGAAAAGGCAAACGGCCATTTCAGGGTGTTGACCGTAAAACCCATTACTCCATCCGCTGCGGAGTCTGGTGAAAGAAACCCCGCGGCAAGGAGCGCTAAGCTCAGAGGAGGACAAAAGTTATGATTTGCGAAAAGAGATGTTCACTGCTGAGTAACATTGTGTTGGTCCTTGGCGCGTTGCTGATAGTTGTCAGCGTGTTTTACACTCTGTGGTTGAGGACTTCCATCAAGTCGCTTGAGTACAAGCTTGGCAACATGCAGCAAAAACAGTATGAACTCCTTAAAAAGCAAAGAAATCTCATGGCGAAAAAGGAAAATCTTCTGTCTCTGAACTCCGTTGACAGCCTGGCCATTAAGAAGATGGGCTTTGAGTTTCCAGACAGGAACAGGGTAATCTACGTAAAAGAGCGGCAGTAATCTACGGGGGTAGGGCTGCTCGTGGCCCCTCAACAGGGGCAAGGTGGAAATGAACAGACGATTTATATTTATTTACGGGCTGATCTTTGTCGGTTTTTTTGTGTTACTGGGACGACTTTTCGATATCATGGTTTTGAAACATGATAAATTCGTAAAGAAATCCGAAAATCAGCGCCTCGCAGAGGTGGACGTGCAGGTGCGCCGCGGTATAATCCTTGACAGGCTTGGCAGGAGGCTTGCCGTAAACCTTGAGAATAATTCAGTATATTTGGACAAGACCAACTACAACGAGAGCGATAAGAGGCTGCAGGAGGTATCCAACATCATCGGAGTGAGCTTTGAAGAGCTGTCGGCGGAGGTCAGGGGAAAGAAGAACTTTGTGTGGCTCAAGCGTAAAATCCCTATCGAGGAGACCGATAAACTACAGGAGATGAGACTAAGTGGAATCGGCCTGACCGCGGAACCAAAGCGGTACTATTCGCTGGGGTCTATGGCCGCGCATGTCATAGGTTTTGTAAACATAGACAACAAGGGGCTTGAGGGTGTGGAGGCCGTCTATGACAGAGAACTTGTCGAACAGGGCGGTAAATACACCGTCGAAAAAGACGCCAGAGGCAATACGTTTTACAATACGAACGAAAACGAAAGGACAGGCAGCACCATCACACTGACCATAGACCAGGGGCTTCAGTACATTGTGGAAAAAGAACTCGACGACACGATGGAAAAGTGGCACGCCGCCGCCGCTACCGCCATAATGATGGACCCATATACGGGTGAGATACTTGCCCTTTCAAATCGCCCCACGTTTGACCCTAACTCACCCGGCAAGTACGGTCCGGCCGCAAGGCGCAACCGCGCCATTACGGATTTCTATGAGCCAGGCTCTACGTTTAAGATAGTAACCGCAACCGGCGTTTTGGAGGAGAACCTTACCAGGCCGGACGAGAAAATTGACTGCCTCGGCGGCTCTATAGAGGTCGGCGGCAAGAGGATAAAGGACGCCCATCCTCACGGTGTCCTCACATTTATGGAGGTCATACAAAAGTCCTCCAACGTGGGGACGATAAAACTAGCAATGCGCCTGGGCAAACAAAGGCTTTACAATTATATCAGGAATTACGGTTTTGGGGAAAAGTCGGGCATAGACTTACCCGGTGAGGTCTCTGGACGCCTGAGAAAACCTGAGCGTTGGAGTGGTGTCTCTATCGGGTGCATACCCATAGGACAGGAGGTTGCTGTAACGCCTCTTCAGATGCTTACCGCGTATTCGATTGTGGCCAACGGCGGGTATAAAATCTCGCCCTCAGTCGTGAAGGAAATTGTTATGGGCGACGGCAAGGCCTATTCGGTAAAGAAGAGGTATGATGGCTCTGAGCAGGTGATCTCGAAAAAGACAATAGACATCCTCAAAAAAGCCTTCACAATGGTCACAGAAGAGGGTGGTACGGCCACGTTTGCGCGCGTTGAGGGAAACCTCGTAGCCGGTAAGACGGGTACGGCTCAAATCTATGACAGGGCGCATGGGGGTTACTCTCACACCGATTTTATCAGTTCATTTGTCGGCTTTGTGCCCGCCGATAAGCCGGTATTCTCCATTATAGTCGTCGTATGGAAACCTCGCGGCGCTATCTATGGCGGTGTTGTTGCCGGCCCGGTTTTTAAGAACATCGCCACTAAGGCGCTTACTTATTTGAATGTACCAAAAGAAGAGAAACTAAAAAGCACTACTTTGGTTGTCGAAAACGAATCCATCGGCAAAAAGCCACACAACTAAGCAACCGGCAATCCGGTAATTTTAGAAAGGAATGGTTTATAAGAATGAATATAGCTCAAATACTGGACAAAATTGGCGTCAGGGAGATTAATGGCAACCTGAACAAAAGGGCGTCGGGCATCTCCTATGACTCCAGGACAATAGAGAATGGTACGATGTTTTTTGCGGTAAAAGGCCAGCACTCCGACGGCCACGCCTACATTGAAGAGGCAATTAAAAAAGGCGCCCACTCTGTCATCTACGAAGACGAAATAGATGTTGACGCCTTCAGCGGCAAGGATATCCTCCTTGTCAGGGTGGACAATGTCCGCAGGGCGCTTGCCTATGTCTCGGCAAGATACTACGGCGACCCATCAAAGGAACTCAGGCTCACTGGTGTAACCGGCACCAACGGCAAGACATCAACATGTTACCTGATGCGCGCAATCCTTACGGCGTACGGTAAGAAATCCGGCATGATCGGGACGATTCAATACCTTGTTGGCGACACTGTCTACAGCGCCTACCACACCACGCCGGAGGCCCCGGAGTTTCAAATGTACTTAAACAAAATGCTCGCAGAGGGCTGCGAATACGTCGTGAGCGAGATATCCTCCCATGCCCTCGCTCAGTACAGGGTTGACGCCGCGGAGTTTGACGTCGTAGTTTTTACGAATCTCACGCGCGACCACCTTGATTACCACAAGGACATGGACGACTATTTTAAATCGAAAAAGAGACTTTTTAATGAGCTGTTAAAGCCGGGCGGCGTCTCTGTAATAAACGCTGACGATGAGTTTGGCCGGGAGCTTATAAAAGAACGGCTGTCAAGGGGTACTGATGTCATGGCCTACGGGATGGACGCCCGTGCTGATGTCAGGGCGGTAAATATTAAGCGTTTTGCCAACGGGCTGGATTTCGATATCTTATACGGCGGCGGGCAGTACAGTATCGTTTCCAATCTGCGGGGATATGTCAATATATACAACATACTGGCGGCCTTTTCGGCGTCAGCCGCGCTTGGGATTCCATATGACGCAATCATTGCGGGCATTTCAAGGCTCAGGAGCGTGAGAGGGCGGTTTGAGCCGGTTGAGTGCGGACAGGATTTCTCGGTAATAGTGGATTACGCGCACACAGACGACGCCCTTCGCAATCTTATTGACAGCATGAAAAAGCTATGCACGGGGAGAATCATAACCGTGTTTGGCTGCGGGGGTAACCGCGATACGGGAAAACGGCCAATAATGGGGCGGATTGCCTCTACAATGAGTGATTACGCCATCGTTACGTCCGACAATCCGAGGTACGAAGACCCCGGCGACATTATAAGACACATCATCGGCGGCATCGAAGGAGACCGCTACACCGTTGAGCCAGACAGGAAAAACGCTATAAAAATGGCCGTCAATATGGCCGTCCCCGGCGACGTGGTACTGATTGCCGGCAAGGGCCATGAAAACTATCAGGACATCAAAGGCGTCAGACACCCGTTTGACGACAGAGAATTGGCGGAGAAGTTTATCCTGAAAAGACTCAAGAACTTTGGACGTCCACCGGAGGCCACCCAGTGACACCCATTAGCTTAGACGCGGTGCTTAGGGCAGTTGACGGCAAGGCAGTGAATTGCCCCGACGCCCGTGGTGTTTATTTTACCGGAGTATCCACGGACTCAAGGGCGGTCAAGGCCGGCGAGCTGTTCTTTGCCCTCGTGGGAGATAAATACGACGCCCACGATTTTATTGCCAGCGTTGTCGGCGTTGCCGCCGGTGCGGTTGTCTCGCGTGTGGTGGATTGCCCCAAAGAAGGGTTTTTTTTAATTGTCGTTGACGATACACTAAAGGCCCTTCAACGCCTTGCCGCCCATGTAAGGCAAATTCGTCCCATACCGGTTGTTGCCCTCACAGGCACAAATGGCAAGACCACTACGAAGGAGATGACAGCGGCAGTACTAGGTAAAAAATACCCTGTTCTGAAAACAGAAGGGAATCTTAATAACCAGATAGGGCTTCCGCTTACGCTGCTTAGGCTTGACAATGAAGATGCGGCAGTCCTTGAGATGGGGGCAAGCAAGCAGGGTGACATCGCTGAACTCTGTGAGATCGCCGCCCCCGACATTGCAATTGTAACCAATATCGGACCCGGCCACCTTGAGGGTTTTCGTAGTATAGAAGGCGTACGCGCGGCAAAACTTGAAATAATGAACTATGCCAGGACTATCATAGTAAACGGCGACGACGACTTCCTTATGGAAGGCGTGTTGGAGAGAAATAAGACTCTGAAACGGGAAATTATCACATTTGGAAAAGGAAAGGACGTGTCATGCAGAGGCCATTCGATTCGCGAAAATGGTTCCGCGCTGCAAGTGGCAATAAGGTTTTCCAATGGTGTGGAAATTGACGCAACCATCAGAAGCGGCGGGATGCACAACGTGTCTAACGCCCTTGCCGCCGCCGCCGCGGGGTTTGCCATGGGTGTGGACACAGGGGATATCCGGCAGGCACTGTCCTCTTTCGAAGGGGTGCCAATGAGGCTTGAGCACCGGGAAATTAACGGCTCTCTGATAATCTGCGACTATTATAACGCCAATCCCGCCTCGATGGCAAACGCGGTAGCAGAGCTGATAAGGCTGAAAAAGGGGACGGCGGTTGCGGTCCTTGGCGATATGCTTGAGCTTGGGGAGTATGCGGAGCGCTATCACAGGGAGTTGGGAAGGTCTATACCCCCGGGGGATGTTGATTTACTCATAGCTGTGGGGGAATTAATGAAATTCACCTATGAAGATTTCAGGGCATCGGGCGGTGCCGCTGTACACGCCGCGGATGCAGTTGAGGCCGGCACTATTTTAAGACAGTTGAAGTCTAAGGACACGGTGCTGATTAAGGGTTCACGCGGATTAAAAATGGAGAAGGTGCTGGGGTAACCATATGTTATACTATCTGTTGTATAGCCTTAGAGATGTGTTTTCACCGCTGAACGTATTCAGGTACATAACGTTTCGCACTGCCATTGCTGTTATTACCGCTATGGCAATAACATTTATACTTGCCCCTGAGACAATACGCTTCCTCAAGCGCATAAGCCTGACGCAGCAAATCAGAGACGACGGCCCTAAGACCCATTTCTCCAAGGCCGGTACGCCTACAATGGGCGGCGTTCTGATAATCATATCCATACTGGTTACCGTAGTCTTATGGGGTAATCTTGAAAACAGATATGTCCTGATAATGATTGGGTCAACGTTTTGCTTCGGGGCGATAGGGTTTTTAGACGACTATCTGAAGGTATCAAAGCGCAACCCTAAAGGACTAAAGGCTAAGTACAAGTTCGGCCTGCAAATCATAGTGGCGCTGATAATCGGCCTGATTCAGTATTTTGACGCCGCTGACCCATACAGGACGATGCTCATAATACCGTTTTTCAAGAAATGGCTGTTCGATTTTGGGGTTTTTTATATACCGTTTACGGCACTGGTAGTGGTTGGCTCATCAAACGCGGTAAATCTGACAGACGGCATAGACGGGTTGGCGATAGGACTTGTCGGAATAGCGACGTTCGCAACGGGGCTGTTGGTGTATATATCGGGGCACGCCGGGCTGGCACAATACTTGCAAGTAATATATATAACTGGCATAGGCGAGTTAACCGTATTTTGCGGCGCAATGCTTGGAGCGGCACTTGGTTTTTTATGGTACAATACATATCCGGCAGAGGTGTTCATGGGCGATGTAGGGTCTTTAGGGCTTGGAGGGGCACTTGGCACACTGGCAACTATTACCAGGCATGAGATAGTTTTGCTGGTTGTAGGTGGTCTGTTTGTTGTAGAGACACTGTCAGTTATTTTACAGGTAGCGTCATATAAGCTGACAGGGAAGAGGATTTTCAGGATGGCCCCCATACATCACCATTTTGAGTTGAAGGGGTGGCCGGAGCCTAAGACCGTGATAAGATTTTGGATAGTGGGAATTATGCTTGCATTGCTAAGCTTGGCAACTATTAAATTGAGGTGATGATAATGGAGAGAGGTTTCTTACGGATGTTAAGGCATTATGTGTTTCTACCTATGGTAATGTGTGTGGTATTATTAACCGCGAACTCGTTTGCAAAGGCGGCCAGTGAGCCTTCACCCAGGGAAATAACGGCGAGGTCTGCCGTCATTATGGATGGGGATAAGATATTATACGCAAAAAACCCTGATTTCAAACAGCCCCCTGCCAGCACGACAAAACTGATTACCGCCATGGTGGTGCTTGACCATATGAAGCCAAACGACATAGTAACGATATCCTGCGATGCCGCCAGACTGCATTCGCCGCATGTTGCCTTGCGTGAGGGTGAGAGGTTTTACGTCAAAGACCTCTTAAGTCTGCTTCTGATGAAATCTGTAAATGGGGCGGCCCTGGCGTTTGCCGAGGCGGTGTCGGGCACAGAGAGAGACTTCGTCACGCTGATGAATGAAAAGGCAAGGGGAATTGGGGCGATGAATACGAGATTTATAAATGCCCATGGGCTTCCAGGCGAAGGGCAGTATATAACGGCGTACGATTTGGCCACAATAATGAAGAAATCCCTCGACTATTCCCTGATAAAAGAGACTATAAACACAAAGACAAAAACGGTTGACTCCATAGACGGAAGGGCATTCGTCCTGTCGAACACGAACAAGCTGTTGTGGAGCGACGGCGACCTCGTAGGAGGCAAGACGGGTTTTACCAACGCGGCGAGGCACTGTCTGGCGTTTGCGGCTGAAAAGGGAGAGAACATGCTGGTGGCGGCCCTGCTGGGCGACGGCAGAAGGTCAGACCTTTGGCGCGACGCGAAGTTTGTACTGTCTAAGGGTTATAACATCTCGGAGTCACACGCAAGGCCAATCATCTACTACAGCAGCATAGCCAATGAAAAAGTCCGGACAGCCACAAGGCCTGCCCACCACGTCAAAGGGAAAAAACACAAATCAAAGAAACGCAAGTCTGGCAGAGACAGCCGTGTTGAGACCATAGCCGCCCTCGATGAGGTTGCTATGGAAGACGCCGGCTATAGCGGACAGGATACGATGGCAAAAAAATCGAAAGGAAAAAAGAGATCGAAAAAATCAAAGGCACAGGCCTATAACCGCAGACCCATCCCCAACAATGCCATTGACATGGCAGACAATCGTTTTTATAAAGAAATCATAGGTGGATGACAATGGAAATGTATAAAAATTACAAGGGCAAACACGTAGTGGTAGTGGGGCTGGCAAGGAGCGGCGTAGGGGCGGCGAATCTCCTTGTGAGGCTTGGGGCAACAGTGACGGTCATGGACGTAAAAGGCCCGGATGAGCTGTCGCCGTACATCAGCAAACTTGACCCCTCTGTAATAATCAAATTGGGAAAACACAACGAAGAGATTATAGACGCGGCAGACGCGGTGGTGGCAAGCCCCGGAGTGCCTCCCACAATTCAGATATTTGACAGGGCGCGCCAAAAGGGGATTCGCATAGTGGGAGAGCTGGAGCTGGCATATCAGGTGCTTGAAGAGCTGAGAAAAACCGGTGCCGCCGGATTCATGGCGATTACCGGTACAAACGGCAAGTCAACGACGACAACACTCCTGTACGAAATACTGATACACAGCGGTTTTAACGCCATCATCGGTGGCAACATCGGCAAGGCCCTCACTGAGGAAATAAGCAAGCTGGTGAAGGATTTTGAGCGTCCCCGCGAGTTCGTAAGCCCTGATTATATTGTCACTGAGGTGTCGAGTTTTCAACTTGAATCCGCCGAGAAGTTTAAGCCCAAGGTGGCGGCCATACTAAACGTAACCCCCGACCATCTCGACAGGCACATCACGATGGACGCTTACCTTGACGCAAAGTGCAGGATCTTTCAGAACCAGGACCAGATGAATTTCCTCGTCCTCAACGCCGACGACCCGCTCACGCCGAAAATCGCCGCAAAGGTAAAACCGATGGGGCCGGAGATTCTCTATTTCAGCAGGAAGAGGCAGGTGAGGGGGGCGTACTACTCAAAGGGCATAATAACGTTTAACATCCCGGAGCTTGAGGTGCTTTGCCCTGAGCTTGTTGTGCATGAGATGCCGGTGTTTCACACGAATAATTTCAGGATTAAGGGGCTGCACAATATAGAAAACGCTATGGCGGCGTCGCTGATGGCGCTTGTGAGCGGTTGTTCTGTTGCTGACATATACGCCACGCTGACGACGTTTAAGGGGCTTGAGCACAGGCTTGAATTTGTGGAAGAGGTTGAGGGCGTGAAGTATTTTAACGACTCCAAGGGGACGAACATATGGTCTGTGGTGAAGTCCCTTGAGGGTTTTGAGGAATCCGTGGTGTTGATAGCCGGTGGCAGGGACAAGGCGGGTGATTTCTCCCCGCTTAGGGATTTGATAAGAGAAAAGGTCAGGGCGGTGGTACTAATAGGCGAGGCGGCGGGGAAGATTAGGGACGCTGTGGCCGGTGTAACAGAAGTCCACATGGCCTCATCAATGCAGGAGGCCGTTGCGGTGTCACAGAAGATAGCGCGATATGGAGACATAGTGTTGCTTTCGCCTGCGTGTGCGAGTTTTGATATGTTCAGGGATTTCGAGGAGCGCGGCGTTGTATTTAAAGAGGCGGTCTTGCGCCTGCCGGGCAGCAGAACAGCCATTGATACGGCAACTGTGAGTAAATAGGAAATATGGACGCCAGGGAAATCAGACAAGCCAGGGAAATACAGGTGGGGATGAGTGCAGGAAATTACTAATCAGATAACGCAGGAAAGGGGACAGTTCGACAAGATATTGTTTGCGTCGGTCTTGTGTCTGATGTTCGTCGGTGTGTTCATGGTCTATAGCGCCACGTCTGTAGTGGCGCCGTCAAGGACTGAGGCCACCGCCGCGGCGTCTCTTACAGATATGCGGTATCTGAAAAAACACCTTGCGTCAATTATCCTGGGGTTTGTCCTTATGGCGTTGATGTATAAGGTCAACGCGGAGTCATTAAAGAAGGCGGCGTTGCCGTTGTTGGTAACGTCTGTGCTGCTTTTATTAGCGGTCAAAGTACCGGGTATCGGGGCTACTGTAAACGGGGCAAGGCGGTGGATAAGGGTGCTTGGCATAACGTTCCAGCCGTCAGAGCTGGTAAAGCTGTCAATGGTGTTGTTTATGGCAAAGTATTTATCTGGCGGGTCGTTTGTCCCTGATAGTGTGAAGGCGTTTATTAAACCGATTGCGCTGATGCTTATTCTGCAGGGAATGCTCTTGTTACAGCCGGATTTTGGCTCGGCGGCGATAATAGGAATAATAACGTTTACGCTGCTTTTTATGGCGGGGGTGAGGATCAAGTACATCTTATCCCTGGGGGTTGTGCTGATACCCGTAGTTGTCAAACTGATAATGGAGCCATACAGATTAAAACGTGTACTTGTGTTTTTAAACCCGTGGGCGGATGAGAAAAAGAGTGGTTTTCAACTTATACAGTCGTTTGTGGCGCTGGGAAATGGCGGGCTAAACGGCGTGGGGATAGGCAAGAGCACACAAAAACTGTTTTTTCTGCCGGAGGCCAAGACAGACTTCATCTTCGCTATCGTGGGCGAGGAGACAGGGCTTATCGGGGCCGCGGTTGTGGTCTTGTTATTTCTTGTCGTTTTTATCAGAGGTATTTACATAGTGGGCAGACTAAAGGGAGGCTTTTATATGTATACGGCCGCGGGGATAACGCTTTTGATTGCGATTCAGGCGGTGATAAACATGGCGGTGGTCTCAGGGCTGCTGCCGACAAAGGGACTGCCGCTGCCGTTTATAAGTTATGGAGGGTCGTCTATGATCTTAAATTCCGCCGCCATAGGCATCCTTCTGAATCTTTCGGAAGGAGAGGTAATCGTCAGACAGGACGCGCCTGTGATTGAAGGAGATGCCGATTACAAGATTAACCGAAGAAAAGGAAGGATTTTTACGTATGCGAAGTGATGGTACAACGATGAAAAAAAGGACGTTTGTCATTGCGGGCGGGGGCACGGGGGGGCATCTGTACCCTGGGATTGCGATTGCCGAGGAGCTAAAAAAGCAGGTGAAGGATGTGGAAATCATCTTTATGGGCGCGGAAAGGGGTATTGAGGCAAGGATATTGCCCGGTGAGAATTACTATGTCAAGCTGTTAAAGACAGACGGCTTTGTGGGGGTCTCGCTGAAGAGGAAGGTTATCGCCCTGTATAGGTTTGTTGTGGCATTTTTTAAGGCATACGCGTTTCTCAGGGGGCTTGCCCCTAATGTGGTCATCGGCACGGGTGGATACGCCTCGTTTATTCCTGTATTTGCGGCCGTGCTTTTGGGCATTCCCACTGTGGTGCAGGAACAGAACTCAGTACCGGGCCAGGCCAACAGGATACTGGCGAAATTCGCCAAAAAGGTATGTATAACCTATGAGAATTCCCTTTCGTATTTTCCAAAGGATAAGACCATTCTGACGGGCAACCCCGTAAGGGAGAAGATACTCAGGGCCGACAAGGCCGAGGGGATGAGGATGTTTTCCTTAAGAGAAGGACTCTTTACGATATTTATCTTTGGTGGGTCAATGGGGGCGTCGTCGTTGAACAAGATAGTAGTGGATTGCCTTGAATATCTCAAAGAGATGAAGGACAAGATACAGTTCCTTCATCAAACCGGCGAGAAGGATTTCGAGTTTGTCAGGGCGGCGTACTTAAGCCACGGGATGAGCGGCACTGTGGCACCGTTTATATACAAGATGCCTGAGGCGTATGCCTCGTGCGACATGATAATATCAAGGGCGGGGGCGACTACGCTTGCCGAGATAACGGCCATAGGGATACCGTCGGTGCTGGTACCGTATCCATACGCCGCGTCCGCGCATCAGGAGGTAAACGCCTCAAGGCTTGCCGTAAGCGGGGCGGCCATGATGATTAAAGAGGAGGATTTAACCGGAGAGACCCTTGCGGATTATATCCAGAGGCTTTACAACGATGGCAGCCTGAGGGCAAAGCTAAGCCGCGATTGTATGACATTTGGCAAGCCTGACGCCGCAAAAAAGGTAGCCAGCATATCTATGATGCTGCTTAAAAACAAAAGAATTTCTTTTCGCGAGGGCGCTCCGGTGCCCCTGCCTAAATCAGAGGTGCAATAGGACATGTTTAACCGTTACAGAGTAATTCATTTTGTTGGTATTGGCGGCATAGGAATGAGCGGCATAGCGCAGGTGCTCAATGACCTCGGTTACGAAGTCAGAGGCTCGGACATAAAAGACTCCGCAACGGTGGAAAAGCTGAGGGCCTCCGGCGTGACTGTCATCATTGGCCACAAGGCCAAAAACATCGCCAACGCCCATGTCGTTGTCGTGACGTCCGCCGTAAACATGGATAACCCGGAAGTGGAAGAGGCGAAGAGGCGTGCCATCCCCGTTATCCCACGGGCGGAGATGCTTGCCGAGCTGGGCAGGCTTAAATACACCGTCCTCGTGGCCGGCTCCCACGGCAAGACCACTACCTCGTCGTTGATTGCAACCGTACTGATTGACTCGGGATATTTTGACCCCACGGTGGTGCTTGGCGGCAAGTTAAACGAGACCAACAGCAACTCAAGGGTGGGCAAGGGAAATTATCTCGTTGCTGAGGCTGACGAGAGTGACGGCTCTTTCCTCAAACTCAATCCCACGGTTGCCGTCTGTACGAATATTGACAGAGAGCACATGGATTATTTTTCAACTATGGAAAAACTCAAGGGCGCCTTTGTGGATTTCTTGAATAAGGTGCCGTTTTACGGTGTTGGCGTGGTATGTACAGACGACCCCAACATAAGGGAAATCCTTCCAAGAATCAACAGAAGATACATAACATATGGACTTGACGGCGATGCGCAATATACGGCCAAAAACATTGACTACGGCTTTATGCGCTCTTGTTTTGATCTCTGTAAGAATGGCCAGTTCATTAAAAAGGTTGAGATTCATCTGGCGGGAAGCCATAACGTATTGAATTCCCTTGCCACTATAGCCGCCGCTGAGTCCCTTGGCGTGAAAATCGAAAGCACAGCCGCCTCTTTGGGGGCATTTTCGGGCATAAAGCGGCGAATGGAGTATAAAGGCACATGGCGCGGCGTAGCGGTTTATGACGATTACGGCCATCACCCCACGGAGCTGGAGGCAACCATAGGCGGGATAAAAAATCATGTGGCCAACCGGCTCATAGTGGCGTTTCAGCCGCACAGATACACGAGAACGCGCGATTTGATGGACAAGTTTGCGTCGTCTTTCTCTGGTGTGGGCAAGCTCTTTCTTCTGGATATATACGCGGCGGGCGAGCCTCCTATAGAGGGCATATCGTCTGAGGCGCTGTGTAAGAGGCTCAGGGAAAACGCGGTTGACGTAGTGTATTGTGAGAGTCAGGAAGCGGCCATAGCAAAAATAGGGCAGACAGTACAGGAGGGTGACGTACTGGTCACCTTTGGAGCTGGAGATGTGTGGAAGATGGCAGAGGATATTATAAAGAGGGGTGCCGACAGATGAGCGGCGCGGCGGTAACAACAATGGCGGAAGGACTGATGTCGGGGCTTTCAGGGCGCGTCTCATATAATGAGCCGATGAGCGAACACACCTATCTTCGCATAGGCGGTGGCGCGGCGGTGTATTTTGAGCCTGAGGGCCTGAACTCGCTGACGCAGTTCATCAGGCGCGCGCGTAAGGGCGGAGTCCCGTATTTGGTACTTGGCGGAGGCAGCAATGTCCTGTTTGGCGACGGGGGGTTTGAAGGTGTTGTAATCAGCACGAAGGGTTTCAGGAGCATAGAGACGCAGACGACAGACAAGGGTTTATTTATACGCGCGGGGGCGGGGGTCAGCCTTGCCCAGGTGGTGATGGCGGCCCAAAGGGAGGCAGGGCAGGGCATAGAGGGCCTTGCGGGGATTCCCGGTACACTGGGAGGCGCCGTGTTCGGCAATGCCGGCTCTTTTGGAGCTGAGATAAAGGACGTCGTTGTCGCGGTGACGATTGTCAGCGTGGACGGCCAGGTTAAGGTATTAAGAACTGGGGATGGGCAACCAGATTCTTTAAAATTTGCATACAGACGCTCTGGCATTGCGGACAATTCGGTCATTGTGAGTGTGGATATGAGGCTGCCCTTTGGGGACGCCGATCTCATAGCGGCGAAAGCCCATGAGTGTGTAACGAAAAAGAGACAGACACAGCCGATTTCCCTTCACTCGGCGGGGTGTGTCTTCAAAAACCCTGTCGGAGGGTATGCCGGCGAGTTGATAGAGCACGCAGGGTGTAAGGGCTTGATATGCGGCGGGATTGAGGTAAGCACGGTACACGCGAATTTCTTCATAAATCGTGGAGGCGGTACGGCTGCCGACTACCTTTCCCTCATGGAGAGGGTAAAGGCGATGGTGCAGGCGAAGTTTGATGTCGGGCTGGCTCCTGAAATAAGAATAATCGGGGACATGGCATGAAAGAAGAGCTGAGAGAGAAAAAGATTGCGGTATTGGCCGGTGGGCTGTCGTCAGAGAGGGAGATATCATTAAAGAGCGGCATGGCAGTGTTTAACACCCTGAAGGCCGACGGGTATAACGTGTGGTTGATAGACGCGGATTTAGAGGCTGCGATAAAGCTCACGGCGCTGGCACCGGATGTGGTGCTGACGGCATTACATGGCGGTTGGGGTGAAAACGGCTCTGTTCAGGGGATGCTTGAGGTGATGGGGATGGCCTATACGGGATCCGGGGTGCTTGCCTCAGCGCTGGCTATGGACAAGGTGATGTGCAAGTACTTATTCGCCAGGGCGGGACTTAGTGTGCCACCATTTGAGGTCGTTGAGTTTGGCAGCGCGGAAGTCAGCATAGCCGCTTTGTCCAGGCAAACGAGACCGGCGGTATCATTCCCCTGGATTATAAAGCCGGCGCAGGAAGGCTCAAGCGTGGGAGTAAGCATAGTGAAAAGCGAGGCGGACTATGCAAGGGCACTAAGGGAGGCCTTTAGCTATGGCAGTAAGGCAATTGTGGAGAAATTCATAAAGGGGAAAGAGATACAGATAGGCATAGTAAACGGCAAGGTGCTGGGGGGCGTTGAGATAAGGCCCTCAGGCGAGTTTTACGATTACAAGTCCAAGTATACCAGCGGTATGACAAACTACATCCTGCCTCCCGACGTCAGCCAACAGACGTATGATAAGATCGGGGAGGTGTCTGTAAAGGCATATGATTGTTTAGGCTGTAAGGGGGCGGCGAGGGTGGATACTATACTGTCTGAGGACGCTGAAACAGTCTATGTCCTTGAGGTAAACACAGTGCCGGGTATGACGGAGACGTCGCTGCTGCCTAAGATAGCGGAGAGCGCGGGCATGTCGTTTCTGCAACTGCTTGAGGAGATGCTTTGCGATGCCGTACTCAGAAAGACAATGCAGGTGGCGTCAGGCACCCTATGAAAGCGAAGAAGGAGGCTCTGGCATATAAACGTCCTAACGTGATAAACGCAAGGAGCATAGGTATTGCGGCGTGTATCCTGACGGTGCTGGGGTCGGTGATATTTTTGTGGCATTATACGTTGAGCGCTGATCTATTCAAAGTGGACAAATATGGAGTGGAGGGAAACATCCACTTAAAAGACAGCGACATATTCGAGCTTATGGACGTAAAGGGAAAAAGCATACTATCAATAAATGCGCAGATACTTGCGAGGCGGCTGGAGTCGTCGCCGTGGATAAAGACGTCATATATAAGAAAGGAGCTGCCGTCGTCAATACTGGTGAAGATTACGGAGAAGGCACCTGCGGCGGTGTTAAATGATGGACACGCGATGTATTTGATAGACGACTCCGGAGTAAAACTTGACAGCATAGAAAAACCGTTGGCCGGAATGCCGGTAATAAACATGGAAGAGCAGTACAAGAGGGCGTATGCGGAGGCAGTAAGGCTGGTAAATGTCATAAATAAGACAAGCGCCCTCAGTGGTAAGGCGATAGAGATAACGGGTATGAGGCCGGAGGACATATCGTTGACATTAAACGGTTTGCTGATACTGATGGGGTTTGGTGATTACGAGAAGAAACTGTCGAGTTATTTTTCGCTGAAAGATGAGATAGCAAACAGGAATCTGGCCATAGAGTATATAGATTTAAGGTTTTCAAACAGACTGATATTGAAGCCGTTAAAGAAGGATATGAAATGGGTGAAGGAAGCTATATAACCGGGCTTGACATAGGGACGTCGAAGGTTACGGCTATTGTGGCAAGGGTAACTGAGACCACAACGGAGGTAGCCGGTGTGGGTATGGCCGTGTCCGCCGGTGTGAGAAAGGGTGTTGTGGTAGACCTTGAGGGTGCCTCTGCCGCCATAAGAGAGGCCGTGAACAAGGCGCAGGTGGTCTCCGGTGTGGAGATAAAGGAGGTCTGCACGGGGCTTTCCGACATGCACATGAAGAGTTTTAAGAGTACGGGTGCGGTAGTGTTGACAACGGATGTTGTGACACAGCGGGATATTGACAAGGTAATGGAGACCGCCGGGACGGTATATGTGCCTTTGGACAAGGAGATCATGCACATGATCCCCGTAGAGTATGTAGTGGATGGCGAAGGGCAGATATATAACCCCGTAGGGATGAGCGGCGTGAGGCTTGAGGCAAACGTGCAGGTAGTGGTAGGGGCCTCTAATTCGATACACAATGTGGTCAAATGCTGTGAGATGGCCGGCCTGAAGGTTGCTGATGTAGTGTTCAATCCACTGGCGTCGGCTGCGGCGGTACTGAGGGAAGACGAAAAGGCCTATGGGGCAATTCTGATAGACATCGGAGGGGGCACTACTGATATAGCGCTCTTTAAGAATGGCGCGTTTATGGGTGCGGCGGTAATAGACATAGGCGGCAACCAGTTTACCAATGACATTGCCGTAGGGCTTAGGCTTCCGGTGTATGAGGCGGAGAGATTGAAAAAGGCGTATGGCATGGCGACATTCCCCGACGAATACTTCGGCGAGGAGATAACCGTTACCGCAAACATGGAAGAGAGGCGGATATCGAAATCATTTATAACAGAGATAATAAAGGCAAGGAGTGAAGAGCTTACGGGTATGATAAAGGAAGCAATACTGGGCGTTCCCGGCTTTAGCTGGCAGCCCTGGTCGGTGGTGTTGACAGGTGGAGTGGCACAACTGAAGGGACTTGAGGGATTGATTTCCAGTGTGCTGGATTTGCCCGTGAGAGTTGGCACATGTGAGTGGCAGGGGATAGGTGACAAGATTCGCGGGCCTATGAATGCAACGGCAGTGGGTTTTCTCTCATACACGAGGAAGAGGTTGTACGACAGTGGCTCAGTGGACGCATTTACGACCGGGCAGTATTCGATGTCGAAGTGGTTTAAGGGTCTGGTAGGAAAGTTTTTTAACAGATAAATTAAAAAGTAAGGAGGGACGGTATGTTTGAACTAGTGGAGTCAAATGATGGAAAGGCCAACATTAAGGTAGTGGGCGTAGGCGGGGCGGGCGGTAACGCGATTAACAATATGATAGCCGCGGTGTTGAAAAACGTGGAGTTTATTGCGGTAAATACTGACTTACAGGTATTGAATTCGTCAAACGCCGAGCTAAAATTACAAATAGGCACAAAGATAACGAGAGGACTTGGCGCGGGGTCAAATCCGCAGGTAGGAAGAGAGGCAGCCCTTGAAGACAGCGAGAGGATAAAGGAAATGCTGGAAGGGGCGGATATGGTCTTTATAACCGCTGGCATGGGTG
This sequence comes from Candidatus Magnetominusculus dajiuhuensis, assembly GCF_046044395.1. Taxonomy (NCBI): domain Bacteria; kingdom Pseudomonadati; phylum Nitrospirota; class Nitrospiria; order Nitrospirales; family Nitrospiraceae; genus Candidatus Magnetominusculus; species Candidatus Magnetominusculus dajiuhuensis. The sequence continues at coordinate 25,802 of NZ_JBJUSG010000029.1, forward strand.
GCGGCACGGGTACGGGCGCTGCCCCTATAATAGCGGAGATTGCACGGAGCCTTGGGGCGTTGACTGTAGCGGTAGTGACAAAGCCGTTTTTTTACGAGGGCAGAAAGCGTCTGAGTAACGCGACCCTCGGAATAAAGGAACTAAACCAGTTCGTAGATACCACAATAGTAATCCCCAACGACAAGATATCACTGGTAGTGGAAAAGGGTACACCCCTGATTAAGTCCTTTGAGGTGGCCAATGACGTGTTAAAAGATGCCGTGCAGGGCATAACCGACCTCATTCTGCTGCCCGGGCTTATTAACCTTGACTTTGCCGACGTAAAGACGATAATGCAGTACTCTGGCAAGGCGGTAATGGGAATTGGAAAAGGCAAAGGCGAACAGGGCCACATAGACGCGGCAAAAAAGGCGATATCTAACCCGCTGCTTGAAGAGACATCTATTGACGGTGCCAGAGGCATACTGATTAACATAACCGGAGGCCCTGACCTTACGCTTGACGCGGTGCAGGGTGCCTCTGAGCTGGTTTTTGATTCGGCCCACGACGACGCGGACATCATTTTTGGCGCCGTCATAGATCCCTCACTGGATGGTGAGGTAAAAGTTACGGTAATAGCAACTGGATTTGAGGAAAAGAAAGAGGCCAAGATAACGATACCAGAGATGAAGACATGGAAAGGCCAGGAAAGAGAACGCAACTTCTCAAGGGGTTCAGACAGGATACTCTCGAAATCCCTCTTTGATTTCTCCAAAGAGGACAAAATCCCGACGACTGAGCTAATAGCCAACTACGAAGATGATATGGACATCCCAACGTTTATAAGAAAACAGAAGAAACCAGAGTAGATAAAGCTCTCCACACGGAAGGGCAGAGGACTACCCCCCAATAATGTCCTCTGCCTCCCCTCCTCCTAAAGATGGGATGAGCGTGGCATTTCAATGAAGACAACAAAAAAAACCCAGCGGCAGACCGAAACACGGCAATCCCTGACGCGACAATCCCTGCTTGATAAAGAGACAGGCACGGTCTATAAAGACCACGGCGGCAAGACCCGCGTATGCCTCGTCTATCCCAACACGTACAGGACTGGAATGTCCAGCCTGGGGTTTCGGCTTGTCTATGGTATGCTCAACGCACGGGAGGATGTTGTCTGTGAACGCGCGTTCTTACCGGAGTCAGGCGGTGGGGAGCGAATTTACACGATGGAATCCAAAAAAATGCCTTCAGAGTTTGACATAATAGCCTTTTCCATATCATATGAGAACGACTTTCCAAACGTGGTGAAAATCCTGAGGGCATCCGGGATACCGCCCTATGCGAGGGACAGAGGGGTGCGCTATCCACTGCTGATAATGGGCGGGCCGTGCGCGTTTATGAATCCAGAGCCGATTGCGGATTTTTTTGACGTCATAGTGGTGGGGGAGGCCGAGGCCGTCCTTGACAAGTTTATAGATATCTGTAATAAATCCGGTGATAGATCGAAACTCCTTGAGGCACTAAAAGGCGTAGAGGGTTTTTATATACCGTCGGGACACGATGTAAATTGCCGTGTAAAGAGGCGTTTTCTGAAAGACATGGCCTCGCCGCTGATAGGCCAGCAGTTGATAACGCCGCATACGGAGTTTTCGTCCATGTACCTTATTGAGGCGATGAGGGGCTGCCCGTGGAAGTGCCGTTTTTGCGCCATAAGCGGGATATACGGCGTGCCGAGGACAAGGCCGCTAACCACGATGCGCGAGGAGATAGACCGCGCCAGGGGTCTTTGTACGGCAGCTAAGATAGGCGTCATAGGGGCGTCGCTGACCGACTATCCCCACATTGGGCAGTTATTGTGTATTGAGGGCGTGGAGTTTTCTATATCATCCCTGAGGGCAAGCAAGAAGGCCGCGGAGATAACCGCATTGATAAAGACAAAACAAAGCCTGTCAATTGCCCCGGAGGCCGGCTCAAAGAGGCTGAGGGCGGTGATAAATAAAAGGATAACATATGAGGATATAATTGAGACGTCGCGCCTTGTGCTGATGCGGGGGATAGCAATGCTGAGATTATATTTCATGATAGGGCTTCCAACTGAGACAGACGAAGACATAGAGGAGATGATAGCGCTGGTAAAGGAAATCAGGGGGCTGTCGAAGGCTGGCCGGATAGTGTTGAGTGTGAGCGCGTTTGTGCCTAAGCCATTTACGCCCTTTCAGTGGCATCCCATGGAGGTGTCGGTGGTCATCCTGAGGCGGCTAAAACAATTAAAAGACGGCCTCAAAAAAGAAAATGTAAAGGTCATACACGACCAGCTTAAATATGCCTATACAGAGGGGTTATTGGCAATGGGCGACAGGCGGCTCTCTCCGGTTATTGAATCCATAGCAGATGGCCTGAACTGGAAAAAGGCCTGCGAGCTGCACTCAATAGAACCGTCAGAATATATATTTTTCGAAAAGCATTACGATGAGCCGCTGCCGTGGGATTTCATAGACAACGGGATAGAAAAAGAGCGCCTCTGGCGCGAGTATTCGTTAAGCACGGCAAGGCAGATTTGCTTGCGCTAAAAACCTTTGTTGTGATAACATCTTTAACGAAGGTTTTATAGAGGAGGCGAATTGCATCCATTTGAATTGGTGTTATCTGTTTCTAAAGAGGATATTGAATTTGAATTAAGAGGAGTGAAAGAGGTTGCTTGGGCTGATTTTTGGCTCAACCCACGGAAACTGAGAGGCAGTGATTTTTTGATGCGTTGGTCCCAAGGGGTTTGGAGTGAAAAGCGCCTGATTGATGCCGTCAACAAAACCATGCAATTTTATGCTATTGCTTACGGACTAAGTTCTACAGCGCCAAAAGATAATGTACGAGATTTTGAACTTTATTTTGAAAGACTTGACAAAGCTGGAATTGGCAATATTAAACGCCCTGACCTTTTAATTTTTAAAATTGCGGACAAACCCTTTGTTGATAGTTTTATTGCAGACAGTGGCGGTGAAGAGGAGTTACCATTTATAACCGAAGATAAGCTACAGGACATTATTCGGAAAGCTGTTATTGCAGTTGAGTGTGAAAACTCATTATGGGTAGCAGAGAAAATGCCCGATTACAGTACACCAATGAAGGCACAAAAAAGACTTGGCGGTAGACATGGTCTTCCAAAAAATGCTGTCCTACCAACTGTAATAATTAAAGAAGAGGATAGAGTTCCTTTAAGTAAATGGCAGGAAGAGAATAAAATCCCAATTCACGTTTGGCATGTTTTCTTTGACAGGGCGTATGGATTGGCATTTGACGAAGCTCAGCGACTTGTAAACGAGGGACTAATTCTGCCAACAGAACAAGTCTTTCAGGCTCCAGGTGGTGCAACGACTAAGAAACATATTTATAAGTATTATTATCACTATGCTTATCCGCTTGGTATTTCTAATGAAAAACCCAAATTGGTTCCAGACTACATTGAGGATAAGAACGGACATATTCTTCCATATGTAAAATTCGAGGGCGGCTCTCTTGATATTATGCAAGATGCAATAAACGTTTTAAAATCTTTGTAATATGGATAAATCAATAAAACATCAAAGTTTACCAACTGATTGGAACGAAAGAGAAATCCTTCGGGACAAAGGACAGTTTTGGACGCCGGGCTGGGTTGCGGAGGCTATGGTGGCTTATGTTGCAGAAGATACTGATTTAGTTTTTGATCCTGCCGCGGGACGGGGTGCTTTTTTTGAGGCACTTTTAAAACTGAACAAACAGGGAGTTTCGTATTTAGGAACTGACGTAGATAAAGACGTGTTAACTGACGAGATATATAATAATAAATCTTGTTTTGTCGAAGAAAGAGACTTTATAAAGAATCCCCCGCTTAGGAAATTCAAGGCAATTGTGGCTAATCCGCCATATATCAGACATCACCGCATTGACGAGGAAACAAAACTATTGCTCAAAAAACTCTCCGTAAAAATAACAGGGGATAGCATAGATGGCAGGGCAGGCTATCATATATTTTTTCTGATTCAAGCCCTTAATTTATTAGAAAAAAATGGCAAACTCGCATTTATTATGCCTGCCGACACTTGCGAAGGAACTTTTGCTAATAAATTATGGGAATGGATTTCAGAAAAATTTTGCATTGAAGCCGTAATAACATTTGAGGCGAAGGCTACTCCTTTTCCAGCGGTAGATACTAATGCGATTATTTTTCTAATTAAAAACTCAAAACCCATTACAAATATCTTTTGGGTTAAATCAAGTCAGCCGTATTCAACAGACCTGTTGAAGTTTGTCTCTTCCAATTTTAAGATACAAGGGGTTGACAGTCTTGAAATAGTAACAAGAGAGTTAAAAGAAGCCATCGCAACCGGCCTAACAAGACCGCAACAGAACCACAACGGTTTTATTTTTCACTTGAATGATTTTGCCAGAGTAATGAGAGGCATAGCCACAGGTTCGAATGAGTTTTTCTTCCTGACAGCCAAACAGGTTAAGGAATTTGGAATACCAAAAGAGTTTATTAAAAGAGCCGTCGGAAGAACAAGAGATATAATCGGCAGCATTCTGAATGACGAAGATATTCAAAGATTAGAAGACAAAAACCGCCCAACCTATCTTTTTTCCATCAACGGACACGATGCACTTCCGGATTCTGTCACCAACTATTTAAATGCAGGCAAAGAAATGGGGCTTCCTGACCGTTCACTAATCAAACAGCGAAGGCCTTGGTATAAAATGGAAAAAAGAGAAGTTCCTCCATTATTGTTTGCTTATTTGGGCAGACGCAACACGAGATTTATTCTAAATGAGGCTGGTGTCGTGCCGTTGACGGGGTTTCTATGTGTGTATCCAATATACAAGGACAAATCTTATATCCTCAGCCTGTGGGAAGCGCTTAATCATTCTGACACCTTAAAAAACTTGCAGCTTGTGGGCAAAAGTTATGGTTCAGGTGCAATAAAAGTTGAGCCTGGAAACCTAAATATATTACCCATACCAGAACATATTGTAAAACAGTTTGACCTCCAACGACCATGTATGGCTGAGGTCAGGCAACTTTCTCTATTTCCAGACTTATATGGGTAGCCCAAAACTCGTGCCATCAGCGGCGCAACGCCGGATATTAGTAAGCGTCAAGAAAACCCCATCTTTACAGTGGGGGTAGCAGATGTCA
>NZ_JBJUSG010000030.1:0-29514 GCF_046044395.1 Candidatus Magnetominusculus dajiuhuensis
TGCACACTCACAGGCGCACGATTCCGGACAAGCCGGAATGACAAAAATAAGGGAGGCAATTTCTAATGCGATTGCCCTGCCATGCCGTTGTTTACATTGTCCGGCCATTCATATTATAATCCTCGTATTATAATCCTCATAAAAAGCGGAGGTATTGATGAGAAAGTTTCCTGCGGCGGTGTTTCCACCCGCATTGTCATCTGCGCCTATCTTACTTGCACCTGCATTCTTGTCATTATTCTTGTCATTGGTGTCACCCGCTTTGGCTGATAATGCGCCATCAAGGGAGAGCTGGATAGGGCAGATGGTGGTGGTTATGCCGGGTGTTGTCTGTGCGGAGGGTCAATATTTCAGAAAATGTTTCAATCTTGACCGTATCGGCTGCAATAGTGAGGCAGAGAGTGCCGTCAAGGTGTGCGCGGCGAGGTATGCCACTGAAATGCCGACGGCCTTATCGCCAAAAGATGGCCAGCAATGGGGCAGTAAAATAAGCGAGTGTGCCTATGATGTGTTTGAATCGAATCTTCAGAAGGCGGGGAAGAAAGTTGACTCCGATGACTGTAAAGACCCGGCCAAATGGCAATAATATATGAGGCTTTGCGTCTTGATTGATCTGAAACCAGCAATGGCGCTGGTGGTAGTGAGCGGGAAAATAATTTCACTCAATATTTCCACTTTGCTATGACATACTTTTACTTTGTTGTGACATACCGTAATAATTCACTTGACATTAACACCTGCGTTTGATTTAAATAGGACAGGTCCGGCAGGCGTATATGGCTGCGGTAGTTGGTGCTTATACAGTGCCGCCGCCCGTGCTGTTGGGACGAGGCAGCCGGTATATTACATACCCTCTAAATAACTAAAAGCGAGGTAGACGAAATGAAACGTATCGTAGTAATTGGGGGCGGGAGTGGGGGAGTGATGTTTTCCAATCGTATGAGAAACGCATTCACGCCGGATGAGGTTGAGATTACGGTGATTGAAAGAAGCGAGAAGCATTTTTATCAACCGGCCTTCACGCTGGTGGTTTTCGACCTGGACGACCCTGTAAATCTTATGAGGCCGGTAAAGGACCTGTTCTTTGATGGAATCAACCTGATACAAGACGAGGCCACAAAGATTGACGCCGCAAATAACAAGGTATCCACGGTCAAGAGCGGGGACCTATCGTATGATTATCTGGTCATAGCAACGGGTGCCAAGCTGATTTTCGACGAAGAGCCTGAGGGTTTGAAAGAGGGTCTTGACAAGGGGTCTAACGTATTTACTTTCTATAAACTCGACGGGGCAATAAAACTTCGCGACGCCCTGAAGAACCTTGACGGCGGCACGATTGTCGCATCCGTGTGTTCGATGCCCATAAAGTGCCCGGCCGCTCCGATGAAGTTCATCATGATGGCCGAGGATATGATGAGACAGCGGGGCATAAGGAATAAGTTCAAATTTGTATTTACGACGCCGATGCCGGCGGTATTCAGCAGAGAGCCGTATGCGTCGAAGTTGAATTCTATATTTGCGTCGAGGGGAATTGAGACGGTGGCGAACTTTAACCCATCCGAGGTGGATTACGAAAAGGGCATCTTAAAGGATTTCGGGAAAAAAGAGGTAAGGTTTGACACGCTCACTATAACTCCGCCACATGGTGGTGAGGCGGTAATAGAGAATTCCGAAGGTGTGGGCGATGCCGCTGGTTGGGTAACGTGTGACAAAAACCTGATGGTGAGCAAGAAATACAGTAATGTCTATGGCATAGGCGACGCAACAGACTTCCCTACGTCGAAGACGGCCTCAGGCATAAGGAAGCAGGCAAAGGTACTGGTAGCGCGTCTCGCGGCGGATATTACTGGCATCCCCACGAAGGCCGCGTATGATGGGGAGATCATCTGCCCTATGCTGACAAGAAACAAACGCGTTATGTTTGCGCAATTCAATTATACTGATCCTATTTCGCCAGCAATTGAAAGTTATGCCAATTGGGTCCTCAAAGTCCACATGCTCAGGCCGCTTTACTGGAATCTCATGTTGAACGGGTTAGTTTAACCTGACGCGTTAGTTTAACCTATGAAAAACATTTTTGAGGAGTGAGAGATGGCAAAGAAGACAACACCAACAAATGGCACAGCCGCCTCAGCAAGCGAGCAGATGGCCATGCAGATGGACGAGCTATACGGGAAATATAAGATACTTGAGAATTTCGCCGGCGACGTCATGCCGGGCATAGAGAAGGCGATTAGGGAGATAAACTCGACCATAAACGACCTAAGGATAAGGTTTGAGAGGGACGAGACCCTTCAGCTCCTAAAGAGTATAGGCGACAACATCCCGACATTTGTGGAGTTATTAAAGGTCATGAAGGCCTTCAAGGGGTTTGCCGAGGATGTCTTCCCTGCCTCAGACAAGATGGTGAAGGAACTCACGCCGGCTATAAATACCCTTAGATATGCCTACGAGAAAGACGAAACGCTGGAATTGTTGCAGAAAACCGGCGACAGCATCCCGATTTTTATCAAACTGATAGACTTTTTGATGGTGTTTGATAAGAGCGGGGATCTTGACTTTACGCTGAAGACCGCGTTTTCAAAAGAGACGGAATTTATGATAAAAGGCATGGAGAAGTGCGCGGTTCGCACGATGCAGCAGCTTATAGAGAATCCTCTTAAGCCGGGCTTAAAGAGCATATTCGCGGCCTTAAAGGATCCTGAGGTACAGAAGGGATTTGTCCTGATGACCACCTTCGCGAGAAATATGCCCCAGTGCATGTTAGAGACTGTCGAGGAAGGCGGCGCAAAGATCAAAAAGAAGTAGAAGCGGCAACCAACAGGCCTGATTCCAGCGAAGGCGGGAACCAGGCCTTTTTTTAAAGCCTTTTAATACAGGTCTTTAATACAGGTCAAGGAGGGTTACCCTCCTTGCGGGAGTTTGAGGGCAGCGCCCTCAATGTATTAAATTCAGTGTATGCCTTTTTCCTTAAGAAACGGGGAGTATTTCTTGTCGGTTCCCATGATATGTTTAGTCAGCCATTCCTTCAGAAAATTCAGCATGGCGAGGTCAACCATAGCCTTTCCTTCTTTGAATTGTTTTTGAAAATCCATGACCTTCTTTGTCAGTTCGTCGTGCTCGTGTTTATGTGCGGCGAACCACGGATACAAATGTTTGTCCATCAACTTCTCTTCGGCGGCAAAATGGTATCTGGTATAATCTATCAACTCTCCTATTACCGGCTCGATTACGCTGTTGCCCTTTTTTGCTGATACGGCGTCAAAAAGGCCGTTGAGGAGTTTTACTATTTTCTTGTGATGGTCGTCAAATTCCCCAATTTGTACGCTGAGGCTGCTATTCCATGTTATTAGTGGCATAAAAACCCTCCTTTCTTACATTTTAAAATCTTTCTCAAAAACACTGAGACACGCCTCCACAACATCGGGGTCGTAGAGAACCCCCTTTTTATCTGAAATTTCCCCAAGCGCCATATCCAGGCCCAGGGAAGGGCGATATGGCCTGATTGACGACATAGCCTCCACAACATCTGCCACATTTAATACTCTTGCCTCCACGAGAATGTTCTTACCGTTAAGGCCGAGCGGGTAGCCCGAGCCGTTATATTTTTCGTGGTGCTGCAAGACAATATCTGCCAGAGGAAACGTAAAATCAATCTTTCTCAACAATTCATAGCCGACCATGGAGTGAGTTTTTATAAGGGCACGCTCAATCTCGGTTAGTCCTGCTGGTTTTATAAGTATTTCGGCTGGAATGTGCATCTTACCGATGTCATGGAGCATGGCTGCTATTTTAATTTTAAATATAATGTCCTCGGACAGGTGCATTTCTGCCACAATCGCTTCGGAAAGACTGGCCACACGCCGCTCGTGGTTGGCCGTAAAAGAATCTATATCCGTAATGGTAAGAAGAGCGGCCTCGACCGCGCCTACAAGCATTCTCCGGGTTTTTTCATAGCGGTCTCTTAGTGGCGAGACATCTCTGACAGTGGCAAGTGTATACCGCTTATCATTATAGTTCACGGTAGAGACAGACAATTCAGCGGCAAATGCCTGCCCGTCTTTTCGCAGTGCAACCATTTCCACAGTCCTTCCCGCAACCGCGGCCTGAGCAAAGATAGCCATTGCATGGCCGCCACGGGGCGGCGCCCCCAGGAGATCGTGTATGCACATCTGTGCCGCCTCTTCCTCCGTGTAACCGAAGAGGCGTTGCGCGCCATTATTCCAAAAAAATACCTTGCCAGAATCGTCAGCCATTATTATAGCATCTATCATAGAGGCGCTTATTTGCGTGAAAAGTTCGTTATTTTTCAGCCGTTTGTCCTCTGTTTGTCTGCGCTTTAGCATAGTTAATATCTTATAAATCGAGTCGAACAAATCATCCTTGTCTATTGGTTTTTTTACATAGGCGTCAACCCTGAGTTCAATGGCCTTTATCAGGTATGAGACATCGGTAAACGCAGACGTTATTATTACCGTGGTGTCCGGTGAGATTTGCCTGATTTTTTTTGTCATCTCGATGCCGTCCATAAGTGGCATTCTAACGTCTGTAATGACAATATCAGGTGTCTTGGCCATGAAAACCGATAGTCCTTCCGCCCCGTCCATTGCGGTTAAGACCGTCTTAAAACGCCGCGCAAGAAATCTCAGGAGGCCCTCTCTTACCTTATCGTCGTCCTCGACGTATAGAATAGAGACATCAATTAAGGCGCTCATATCTTCTTTATTTTCAGACATTTTTAACATTAATAATCACCGCTAAGGCGTGTCCGTCTCTTATATCTTCTTTATTTTCAGACATTTTTAACGTTAATAATCACCGCCTGTTCGTCACAGTCCGGGAATTTAGGACAGCGGATGCAATCCCCCCATATTTTATGGGGCAGCAACGCCTTATCTATCTCTGCAAAGCCTAATCGAATAAAAAACTCCTTGACATACGTCAGTGCGAACACCCGACCTACCCCCATATTCAAGGCCTCCGTCTTGCAGCAGTCAATAAGCCGACGGCCAATGCCCTGCTTTTGGGCTGCAGCTCTTACGACCAGAGATTTTATCTCCGCCAAATCTTCCCACAGGACATGCAGTGCACACGCCGCGACGATCTCATCAGTCTCACAAACATAATAATCCCTGACATTCTCATACAGTTCGTTTAATGACCGCGGCAACATCAACCCATTGGAGGCATATTCGTTTATAAGTTTATGTACATGCGCGATGTCCGAACAAATCGCCTTTCTGATTTTCAACTGTCTCGTATCCCTTTAATATAGCGCGTTTGTTAATGGACAGGGCCTGAAGCATACACTCGGACACATCGCCTTCAATGGCGCTGAGCAGGTCTTCCTTTTCCAATATACCGGTAATGGCCGCCGCCGCCCCGAGCATTATCATGTTTGCCGCTTTGGTGTTGCCAAGTTCTCTGGCCATGGCGGTGACATTAATGCCAATGGCGCCTTTATACACACTGCTGTTGCAGGATATCAGCGATGAGTCATAAAGCAGATAGCCGTCTTTATTGAGGCGCGGAGCAAATTTTATTAAAGACGCCTCTGTAAACACCACGAGTATATCCGCATATTTAAACACGGGCGAACCTATTCGCTCGTCGGAGATTACGACGGCGCAATTAGCTGTACCGCAGCGCATCTCGGCGCCATAGGAGGGGAACCATGTTACCTCCTTGCCATCCATCATTGCGGCGCTGGCTATTACTTTTCCCATAAAAAGTATACCTTGGCCGCCTGAGCCTCCTATTAAAATCCTCTTTTCCATCATTTGACTACCTGTACAAGTCTTTAATTATGCCATTTTTATAGACGGTCATCATCTCGTTTTTTATCCATTTCATGGAATCCGTAGGTGTGTAATGCCAGTCTGTGGGGCATGGCGACAGAATTTCAAGAAAACTGAACCCTCTTTTTTCGATCTGGTTTTCAAAGACCCTTTTTACCAGCATCCTCGTGGCGAGGACGTTTTTTATATCATTCAGCGAGGTGCGCGCCACAAAGACCGCCCCGTCTATGGTTGCAATGAGTTCTGAGACCTTTAGTGGGAAGCCCTCGTTCTTGCTGGACTTGCCCTTAGGGGATGTGGTTGTCTGCTGTTTGAGGATCGTTGTGGGGGCCATCTGCCCGCCTGTCATGCCGTATGTGGCGTTGTTGATAAAAAAAATCGAGAGATTATCACCCCTATTTGCGCAGTGAATTATCTCTGCCGTCCCAATTGCGGCCAAATCCCCGTCACCCTGATATGAGAACACTATGGCGTCCGGGTGAACCCTCTTAAGGGCGGTAGCGACGGCTGGGGGACGACCGTGGGCGCACTCTATGACATCGAAATTAAAATAATCGTAGGCGAACACAGCGCAGCCTACCGGGGCTATCCCTATGACACGCTCTCTGATGCCAAGCTCGTCTATGACCTCGGCTATCATCCTGTGTACGATGCTGTGCCCACATCCGGGACAAAACCGAAACGGCGTTTCCTTAAGGCTTTCTGGCCGTGTAAATATTTTTTTCATTCCCAAATCCTCAACCGCGCAAAACACGCTCAACCCGATTATAACATATTATTATTACGTTTAGCAGTTAATTTATAAAAATATGTGTGAGATGGCGTATTTGGGTGAAACTCGTCGGGCGTCCGGGAACTACGAAGCCATTGACTTCCTGTTGTGGGGATGGTAGGATAAGAGTATCAAATAGTAACTTAATCTAAAGCTATGAGACAAAGTTTATCGCAGACCAAAGTCAAGTCAAAGTGGGGGTAAGTATGGTGAAAATTATTATGGCCAGGTTTATGGGCGGTCAGATTGAACTTTTGGAAAAATCGGAAATCCCAGAGGGAGCAGAGCTAACGGTTACTTTTGAGGAAAAGGCGAAAGAAGAAATTGAACCACGGAAAGGAAAGTGGGCGCAACTATCTGAAGAAATCAGCTCGCAAGGTAATTTAACGGGGAAATCTGAAGAAATTAATAAATTCGTTAAAGAGTTTAGGGATAATTTTAGCTTGTGAAGAAATATCTACTGGATACTAATATTATTTCTTATTTAGACGATCCACAATCTCCTTTTCAGAAAGCGATTGTTAATCGGCTTTCATGTCTTGGTAGTGATGATGCCGTTTATATATCTATTTTGTCACTTTATGAGTTTCAATATAGTATTTTTCGTTCTGCGCCGGAAATGAAGCCAAGAATTACACAAACAATAAATATGTTTGTTGAACGGCTTCCTATTATAAATTTAAGTGCGGAGAGTGCTCAGATTTTTGGTAATGTAAAGAGTATGTATAAAGAAAATATCGGGATTGGCAGGAAGGAGCTGGATCGGCATAACATAGATTTTATCCTGGCGGCTTCAGCTATCACCAAAAAGGCTGTTATGGTGAGCAACGATAGTATTTTTGAAAAAATAAAGGGAATTTATCCTGATTTCCAATTTGAAAATTGGACGCAACTTTAAAAAACACGTATTGCCACCCCGCATGAGTTTATCAACCATACCGCGCCCCTCTTTTTTTAAGTGACCACCTCAGACAGCAAAAACATCAGCCATCTACGCCTGTATATACTACTCCACGCTTGCTGTTGCACATATCCTGAAGCTATTATAGTAAAATAATCTATAGCGACGATGAGATTTCACGTACCATTAAATCGAAGGTTTGCAGTTATTGCGATATTGGCTGCCTTTACTGCCCTATCGGGTTTTAGCGCTGTCTCTACGTATGAGATAGCAAAACGCTCATCTGAGGAAACTCTCAAATCAACGGCCTATTTTATTGGAATTACCCTTGACCAGGCCCTCAACCGCACAGGGCTTGACGGTGGATTGATTGCCGAAATTATGAAAAAACAGTTGTGGGAAACCATAGCCTACGTTGTCCTCTTTGATCGTGAAGGAAGAATTGTATTGCACTCAAACCCCAGGCTGATAGGACAAAGCGGCAAAGAACCGTTTATTGAGGGCATTATCTCAAGCGGAACCCCCGGCTCTGCCTATGTTACCCTAAAGACAGGAGAGCTGGTTTATGTGATGAACATACCGGTACACATTCATACTATGACACCCATGGTGCTTTCCATAGCGCTTCACACATATCCGGCGATGGAGGCAGTTAGAAGCGCGCATCTTCATCTGCTTATCCTTCTTATAATCAACGCCGCGATGTGGTGTCTGGTCATTGCGATTTTATATTATCTTAAAAAGATGGATGAACTGCAAACGAAGGTACGTGAGAAGGAGCGGTTTGTGGCCTTAGGTGAGATGGCCGCCGTCCTTGCCCATGAAATTAGAACTCCACTAAGCGCGATTAAGGGATTTGCCCAGTACATTCGGGAAGGACATAAGGAAAACGATAAAACAGCAGAAGGCCTCGATGTCATAGTAAACGAATCAAGACGCCTTGAGTGTCTCACAAGCGACCTGCTCGTTTACGCAAGACCACCCGAACTTAAAATCCAGCCCCAATCTCTCCGGTATCTAATAGATGAGGCCATCGGGGTAGTTGACCTTTGTGATGGGATGGCAGTCGAAAAAAATATTTCCCTCGCAAATGATATAATAAACACGGACGGGGAGAAATTAAAGCAAATTCTGATAAATATAATATCCAATGCAGCAGATTCTGAAACTGGTACAATATGTATAACCGCAGAGGAAGGTAAAAAAGTGATCACCATTACGATAACGGACAGGGGTAAGGGAATGGACGCCTTAGCTTTACAAAAAGCATGGAAACCATTCTTTACGACGAAGGTGAGGGGTACGGGGCTTGGGCTGCCGATAGCCGCGAACCTGGTTTCTGCCCTAGGCGGGGTAATCTCAATAGAAAGCTGGATTGATCAAGGGACTTCAGTTACTATAGCGCTGCCAGTTGGAGAGGCTTAACGTGAGCAAGAATAATTATAGAGTTCTGATAGTAGATGATGAGGACTCCATCCGGCTGCTACTTATGAGGATACTTGAGGGCGATGGATATACAATTAAAACCGCGTCAAACGGCAGAGACGCCCTGTCGGTATGTGAACACTACATGCCCCATCTTATTTTATTAGACCTTAAAATGCCTCAGATGGATGGGATAGCGTTTATTGAGGAGTTCAGACGCAGGGAGTTATTGTCTCATGAGACGGACTTCATTGTGCTGACGGCGTACGGTACTATGGATACGGCGGTAAAGGCGATGAGGCTTGGGGCGATGGATTTTATCTCAAAACCCTTACACGACCCCGATGTGCTTAGATTTGCTGCGGCAAAGGCATATAACAGGAGACGCCTGCTTATAGAGAATGAGGCCCTAAAAGGTGAACAACTCAGAGGGCTTCCTCCTATGGAGATAATTTTCGCAGGGATAGAGAATATTTTAGACGAAGTGATGGCCGTCTCAGGGACAAACTCGACGGTGCTTCTAACTGGTGAAACCGGTACCGGCAAGACTCTGATAGCACGGGTGGTACATGCCCTAAGCAAACGAACTGGTCCGTTTATTGAGCTAAACTGCGCGGCCATACCAGAGAACCTTATGGAGAGCGAAATATTCGGTTATGAAAAAGGTGCGTTTACGGGGGCTGTTGCGGCAAAGAGGGGGAAGTTTGAGCTTGCCTCAGGTGGCAGCATTTTTCTTGATGAGGTCTCAGAGATGTCTCATGCCATTCAGGCGAAGTTCCTGAAGGTTCTTGAAGGGGGTGCGGTAGAAAGGTTGGGTAGCACGGTTACACAAAAAGTCGACGCTCGCGTTATATGCGCTTCGAACAGGGACCTGCAAAAAGAGGTTATTGAGAGAACATTCAGGAATGACCTCTACTTTCGATTAAACGTGTTCCCGATAAATATACCGCCTCTGAGGACAAGAAAATCCCATTTCGCACAATTGTGCCGCTACCTTACCGCTTCTATATCGAAAAGAATAGGAAAGAATGTCGTAGACATATCAGAGGCAGCAATCGAAACGCTGATGTCGTACGATTGGCCGGGCAACATGAGAGAGCTTCAAAACATACTTGAACGCCTGATAATAATATCAAAAGATGGCATCATCGACCCATCAAAGGCCATTCATGGGCAGCCTGATGCCAAAGACACATTGAAACTGAGTGAAATCGAACGCCGTGCTATAGAAGCCGCGCTCAATCGCGCGGGCGGCAGCAGAAAAGATGCCGCCGCAGTGCTGGGCATATCCCTGAGAAACCTCCAGTACAAGATAAAGGAGTACGGCCTGATATAGCCCCAGTAGGTGCAACCTTTGCGCGCGTTCACGCAAAATCTGCATCATATCGATTATTAAATATCATAAGTCTGCGATATTTCAGCCTTTTATCTCCGGCACAACAATTGCAATATCACGGTTATAAATAAGCCAAAAGGAGGTGACAGACAATGAAGAAGGTGATTATGATAATATTAACCCTGACGCTCGCCATAGGCGTTGCGTATGCGGCGGATTTTACCACATACACAACAGACGAACTGCTTGGCATGAGGGGCACGATGTACAATGCCACGATAGAACAGAGAAACGCGTTACACACTGAACTTACCAAGAGGGTTGAGCAGATGACGCCGGAGCAGAAACAGGCATTTGCAAGCAGACCGGCATTTGCAGGCAGAGGTATGGGAAGAGGCATGGGCAGAGGTATGGGAAATTGCCCTTACAGGCCAAATTAACAGACGCTTAAAATGGAAAGAAAAAGAGGGTGCACGATATGCGGCGAGATAATCTTAAACGCCGCATATCGTGCCTGACTGCGGGGGAATATACGATGCCGGGATATATAGTGGTCACGGTCATGTTTTTATTTGTGTTGGTACCAAGTGTGTGGGCGGATGACGACGGCGGATATGACGTAAACACCGAGGTAACGCTTACGGGTGTTGTTACAGAAGCAGATGAGGCGATGATGGGGCCTTATGTTTTTACTATGGTTGCAGAGGACAAGACTTATAAGGTGCTAACCGGCCCGTGGTGGTATTTGAAACAAATTGGACTTGCCGTAAGGGTTGGTATGAAAGTGGAAGTTACAGGCTCGAAATTTTACAACAGAAAAGGGGTATTATACATCGCCGCTTATTCCATTACTGAAGATTCAAAAACCTATCAATTCAGAGATAGAAACTCTCAAATGCCCCTGTGGCACGGACATGGCAACGGCAGACATAGGCAATCCTAACAAATCCCTTTCAGGGCACTCAGAGAGGCTGGCCCGAGCACGGTTATCACCTTTTGTGCCGGGTGTAAGAAACCGTCTATGATGTCATGGATATGGGCTAATTTTACCTTGTCTATGCCCCTTATGATTGCCTGGGGCGGGTAGTGTCTCCCGTAGTATATCTCCTGCCTGGCTTTGCAACTTGACTACTTATCATTACTGTGATGTCTTGCGATCAGTTCCCGAATGGCCGGTACCAGATCGTTCGGAACTTCCATTACGGTTAAAACATGTTTATCAAAGACTGCTTCGTCTTCGGCAACGGCTTCTTCCTCAGTCTGTTGTTCGTAATGCGCAAGCACACCACGGACTCTTTTTTCATCCCAGCCTGGTGGAAATCCGGGTTGTTTCAATTTCTTCTCCTCCTGCTGCGTCGTCTGTAAGCAAACAAAGGCTTGCCTTTTAATTCATAGGCCGTAATTACAAAAATACCTGCCTGATCAGAAACATATATAACACGAAGATACCGCCCTGATTGAGTCTGGCCGATAGCAACTCGCGAGCCTTCACGCCCAAGGCGATCCTCCCCAGGTCTGCTTAAAACTTCTGTTACCTCATTTTCACCAACATCATGCTTGTATATGTGTGGCAATCCAGACTCTGCGTCGGTATAGTACCGAATAATCACTGTTATTTTTTTCCCATAAACAAATCCTAATGCAACCCTAACAAATCCCTTTCAGGGCACTCAGAGAGGCTGGCCCGAGCACGGTTATCACCTTTTGTGCCGGGTGTAAGAAACCGTCTATGATGTCATGGATATGGGCTAATTTTACCTTGTCTATGCCCCTTATGATTGCCTGGGGCGGGTAGTGTCTTCCATAGTATATCTCCTGCCTGGCTATGTTTTGCATCCTGCCAGAGGAGGACTCCATGTTCAGCAAGATGTTGCCCTTTAACTGGCTCTTGGCCCTTTGGAGTTCCTTCTCTGTCAATGTGTCTTTCAGGGATTTGATCTCGTTTAAAATCGTTTCTATGACTTCCACGTATTTCTTTTTCCCCGTTGCCGCAAACACGCCAAACACCCCTGTGTCGTGGTATGACGACAAGAATGAGTATATTGTATAGGCAAGGCCACGGTTTTCCCTGATCTCCTGAAAGAGCCGCGAGCTTACGCCGGAGCCGACTATTGTATTTAGCAATAAAAATGGATAGCGCAGCATACTGTCCTGCTTCACACCCCTTACCCCTATACACAAATGCACCTCGGAGAGGTCTTTTTTATGTACCCTGACACTGCTTTTAAACTGTGTGGGCGGTTCCTCTTTGATTATTACCGTCTCTTTGGACGAAGTTTTCTGAAATCCCAATTTTTCGTTAAATGACTTCAATATCGCCTCGTAGTCAACATTCCCGGCGGCGGAGATAACAATATCGTTTGTCCCGTAGTGGTTGTCCATATGTCTTACGAGGTCGCCCCGCGTCAGGAGGTTTACCGAGTCCTGAGTTCCCAGTATGTTCATGCCGAGTCCGTCTTTTCCCCATATGTCTTCGTAAAACAGGTCGTGAATGTACTCGTCCGGGGTGTCTTCAACCATCTTTATCTCTTCTCCGATTATCTCCTGCTCCTTTTTTATATCCTCTTCCATTAGCAGCGAATTAAGATATATATCAGAGAGTATGTCTATGCCCTGCGAGGTGAAATCCTTCAGGAGTTTTACATAAAAAGTGGTGTTTTCTCTGGATGTGAAGGCGTTAATATCGCCGCCCATTGAGTCTATCTCTATGGCAATGTCCTTTTGAGTACGATTTTTCGTGCCCTTAAAAAGCATATGCTCGACAAAATGGGATATCCCGTTTTTCTCCAACTGCTCGTATCTCGCGCCAACCTTAACCCATATACCCATTGATACAGAGCGCACGCCTGTCATCCGCTCCATTACTACCGGAATGCCGTTATCTAAAAAGCCTTTTTTCAATAGTCGCCCCTCTTAACCTTAACCCGCGAATTCCGCTTAACAAAAAAAGGGATAATAGCTTATCCCTTTATCTTTACTTGCCCTGCCACGAGCCGGAACTTCTTAAGCCCCGGCCTAAGCTTCTGCCTACGTTTTTGCCTAAGCTTCTGATTGCTTAGCCGCGTCTTTCATTGCCTCTTTCCGGCTCAGCTTTATCTTTCCGGCCCTGTCTATCTCAATGACCTTTACCATGACCTCATCGTCCTCTTTGAGTTCGTCGGTTACCTTGTTGACGCGCTTGTCAGAGATTTGCGATATGTGTAAAAGCCCATCCGTACCGGGGAGAATCTCTACGAACGCCCCGAAGTCCATTATCTTCTTTACCTTGCCCTTGTATATGCGCCCTATCTGCGCGTCTTCGACGATGCCTTCCACGATTGCCCTCGCCTTTGCCAACGAGGCCTCATCGCTTGAGGCTATGGTCACAATACCTTCGTCGTTTATGTCTATCTTCACGCCCGTCTGCTCAATGATTCCCTTGATTACCTTGCCGCCTGAGCCGATTACGTCTTTTATCTTGTCAGCCCTTATCTTCATCTGGAATATTCTGGGGGCGTTTTTAGACAACTCCGCACGCGGCTCTGAGATTGCCTCACCTATCTTGCCCAGTATATGCAGTCTGCCGAGCCTTGCCTTTTCAAGCGCTCCCACCATTACCTCACGGCTGACGCCTTTTATCTTTACGTCCATCTGAAAGGCGGTTATGCCCTCCTTAGTGCCGGATACCTTGAAATCCATATCTCCGAAGTGGTCCTCAAGACCTAAAATGTCAGTCAGCACTACTACCTTTTCGCCTTCCTTAATAAGGCCCATCGCTATACCGGCAACTGGCGCCTTTATCGGCACACCGGCATCCATCAGGGCAAGCGTTGCCCCGCACACCGAGGCCATTGACGACGACCCATTGGACTCCAGTATGTCAGACACAATGCGTATCGTATATGGAAACACATCCGCGCCCGGCAGGACTGATTTTATTGAGCGCTCCGCCAGTGCCCCGTGTCCTATTTCTCTTCTGCCAGGGGATCTCAGGGGTTTCACCTCTCCTACGCTGAATGGCGGGAAGTTATAGTGAAGCATGAATGACCTGTATGTGTCGCCGTCAAGCGAATCCACCCGCTGCTCGTCATGCGAAGTCCCCAGGGTTACGGCCACGAGGGCCTGCGTCTCGCCCCTTACGAAGAGCGCTGAGCCGTGTGCCCTTGGGAGCAGGTTCAGGTGACAGTCTATCTTTCTGATTTCGTCCGCCCCTCTGCCGTCCGCCCTTATGCCGTCGTTCATGATTGATGTCCTTACGAGGTCCTGCTCAAGGTGCTCAAACAATTTCGCAATTTCTCTGGCATTGGCCTCCGGGTCTGAGGCAGTCAACTGTTTCACGGCCTCTTCAAGGATGCCGTCAAGGGTCTTTTGCCTTTTAAGTTTGTCTGGTATTCTTATGGAGTCGCGCATCTTCTCAACGCACAGGTCTTTAACAGACGCGGCAAGCGCCTCGTTTTCTTTGACCTCTGCCACGGCGCGTTTTGGCTTGCCGACCTTTTCTCTTAAGAGATTCTCTGCTCCGATTATTTTTTTAATCTCTTCGTGGGCGCGGTCTATTGCCGTAATAAGCACATCTTCGGGTACTTCAAGCCCGCCGCCTTCTACCATCGTAACGGCTTCGGCTGTACCGGCAACGACGAGGCTCAGATCAAGCAAGGCCATGTCCTCAAAACATGGGTTGATGACTATCTTTCCAGCCCTTTCAATATCTCCGGCCTCTCCGGAATTTGGGGCATTGGGGGCAAAACGGCCAACCCTGACGGCCGCAACCGCGTCCTCAAACGGTATGTCCGAGATGAGCAACGCCGCTGAAATCGCCGTTATCCCAAGTATATCGGCGATGTTCTCATCGCCATAGGAAAGCACAGAGACCATGCCCTGCGTCTCGGAGTTAAACCCCTTCTTAAAGAGCGGTCTTATAGGCCTGTCAATAAGACGAGAGGTGAGGACTTCTTTTTCTGACAGCCTACCCTCACGCTTTAAAAAACCGCCCGGTATCTTACCGGCCGAGTACGCCTTCTCAATATAATCTATCGTCAGTGGAAAGAAATCCTTTCCCTCGACGGTCGCCTTATTCGCCACGGCGGTTGCAAGAACCATCGTATCGCCATACCTGGCGACGACCGAGCCATCCGCCTGCTTGGCTAAAAGCCCTGTCTCCAATATCAGATTCTTTTCGCTTATTATGACTTCTGTAGATGTCAATATTCTCTCCTCTATTTTCTGATTCCTAACCGTTCGATTAGCGATTTATAACGTTTTACGTCTGACGTCTTTAAATAGTCGAGGAGCTTCTTTCTCCTTGCAACTATCTTCAAAAGCCCACGCCGCGAATGATGGTCTTTCGTGTGCGTCTTAAAATGCTCCGACAAGTACTTCATCCTGTCGCTTAAGAGGGCTATCTGGACCTCCGGAGAGCCAGTATCCTTCTCATGGATCTTGTAATCCTCAATCATCGTATGCTTAGTCTCTTTTGTTTGAGACACGTTATCACCCCTTTTTTTCAGCTTTTAATGTATGCCTTCTTAATAAAACAGCCGACATCTGGTCAATGATAACACATTCAATACAAATGTGTAAAGAAACCTGTGTAAATTAATTTATTTTACTGTAAGCACCCAAGCTCTCAGCCTCTGGATTAATTTCTCCTTAGTAATTGGCCATCGTACCATGTGCTGTCTAACGTGTAATTTTCCTTCACCCACTGTGGAATTCCAACGGGACTGAGTATATCCAACTCGTTGTCCCGCGTTAAAAATATGAAGGCCGGCCGGTTTTTCAGCAAATCTGCCCTGAGAGAGGCCATCTTCTGCGTGGTTGTCTCTAACATCCCCGGGAAAAACGACATACCAAAGAAAAACAAATATTTCGTCGGTGAAAGCCTTCCCGACTGCAGGTATATATATTTATCATATGAGGGCACCCATATGGTATCGTTGTCTTTGGTGTGTTCTTTTATGTAGAGTGACACCGGATCCTCTGCCACGGTTGACGCTGCGTACTTAGTGAGCATATTGAAGCCTGCCCTTGCCATCGTGTTGTCGAAAATCAGGAGGGATAATATCAAAAAGGCGGCCATCAGGACATCTGACAACATGGGGCGAAACGCGCGCTTGCCATTAAACGCCATCCATGCCGCACCGCAGGCCGCCGTCATTATAAAGCCCGGCATTACCTGAATATAGTAATGGTTGTAGTGGTGGTTTTGAATGTTTACGGCAAGCAGGCTCAGGATAAACCAAAAGGGGAGTACCAGCGGGACATATCTGTACTTCCGCAAAAAAGATTTTTGAAACACGCTTATAACGCCCAGCACAAAAAACACATTCACCGTCCTGATAAACCAGACCAGGGTTGAAAACGCGTGAATACTAAGGGCTACTTTCTGTGAAATGGGACTCTGGTAAGACGTCTCATGGGTTGAAAATGTGAGATTAAAATATATTACGTCAAGCCAGAGTGTCAAAGTCCCCGTAATGGCAAACCAGGCCGCGGCCACCAGCAATGGGATAGCGCCACCAGCGGTAAAAATACTGAGGCGCCTAAGGCCTCCTGACTTACCGGCCTTGCTGAGGAGCAAATAAACTATCCACGGCAGCGCCGACAGTAAAAATGGTTCTTTAGTCAGCACGGAAACAGAAAAAAACACACCTGACAACAGGACTAAAAATGTGTTTTCCCGCCGTACGGCCTCAAGGGAGCAAAGCACACCGAACAGCATGAACACTGAGGCGTATTCCTCTGTAAAATTCCCCATGCTGAACGTCATTGGAGAGTAAAAGTAGACCAAAAAAATTATTGTAAACGTGGTGGCTATCCACGAAGAAACAAAAGTCCTCACGGTGATTATAAAAAACGCTATGGCCGCGCCGACAGCAAACAACCGCTCCATGGCCCTGATTGAGTTAAAAGAGCCATCGCCGAGTTTCAGGGCAAGGGCATTGATGGCAAAGACAACGGGCTGCTTATTTTCCCACACGTCGTGATACAGGAGTTTCCCATGAACAAGGTGATGGGCAATGTTGACAAATATGGCCGAATCAGAAGGCAGCAGCACGCCTGAGGCATAGTTTATGCACCGCCAGCCGACATAAGCGGCAAAAACACACAATGCGGCGTCTATTAACCACAAAACCCTGTCTTTATTGCTTGTGATAACCATAGCCTTAATGCCTGACAATGCAACCTCGCTGTATTGTACCAGATTCTCTCTGAATAAATGTTATAATCATGCTGTCTGAACTATGGATAACCAATTCAATACTTACACGAAAAGGCGTATTGAATACTATGACGCGCAGGCGTGCCGTGCGGACACGCGGCCCGGGCTTGGGAGGTACTATCGCCGCAGAGTTGCAGAGATTTACAGGCATTTGGTTGCCGAGGGCCTTAGAGTTATTGAGCTTGGTTCTGCACAGGGGGGGCTTCTTGCGGCACTGAGGCCGTCCTATGGCCTTGGCATAGACTTCTCAGGGGAGATGGCCAGGCGCGCCCGTGCCAGCTATCCCCATCTTAACTTCATACCGGGCGACGTACATCTTCTTGATATAGAAGAAAAATTTGACGTGGTGATCCTCTCAGACCTGCTCCATGATTTGTGGGATGTCGAGGCGGTGTTTAATCAAATATCAAAAATAGCCGCACCGCACACGAGGATAATTATCAATATATACAGCCGCCTTTGGGAGATGCCCTTAAAGGCGGCCTCGCTGCTTGGGTTGACGCACCCGCGCATAGAGCAAAACTGGCTTACCGTAGAGGATATTGAAAACATGCTCTACCTTCAGGGCTTTGAGGTTATCTCGCGGAGGCGCGAGATACTGTGGCCCCTGCCCGGAGAGTTGTTAAATATGCTCCTCAATCGGGTACTGGTGAAGACATGGCCTATGAGTGAGCTGGCACTGTCGAACTTTATCATCTGCCGCCCTATGCCGCCCAATAAAGACAGCGACAACACACCCCCCACCGTGTCGGTAGTAATCCCGGCCCGAAACGAGGCCGGAAATATTGCCTCTATTTTTGAGAGGACGCCGCAGATGGGAAAATTGACCGAATTAATCTTCGTGGAAGGCCACTCCACTGACAGCACGTATGAGGTTATTGAACGGGAGATAAAAAACCACCCCGGCATAAACGCGAGCCTTTACCGGCAATCAGGCAAGGGCAAGGGCGACGCCGTGCGCCTCGGCTTTGAGAAGGCCGGGGGGGATGTCCTGATGATTCTTGATGCCGACATGACGGTAGCCCCCGAAGACCTCCCGCGATTTTACCACGCCCTATGCTCAGGCAAGGGTGAGTTTATAAACGGCGTGCGCCTTGTTTACTCAATGGAGGACAATGCCATGCGCTTTTTTAATCAGGTTGGAAATAAGTTTTTCAGTCTTGCCTTTTCGTGGCTCCTAGGCCAGCCAATAAAGGATACCCTCTGCGGTACGAAGGTTATCCTAAAAAATGATTATGAGAAAATCGCTTTAAACAGGCCATACTTCGGCGACTTTGACCCCTTTGGCGATTTTGACCTGCTTTTCGGCGCGGCTAAGCTAAATCTGAAGATTGTCGAAATGCCCATCAGGTACAGGCAGCGCCTCTACGGCACAACGAACATTCAACGCTGGAGCCACGGCTGGCTTCTTCTGAAGATGGTAGTATTTGCCGCAAGCCGCGTCAAGTTTGTGTGAATAATTGTTTACAAGGATGTCTTGCTCTTCGTATAAGGAAGCAGTCCTCCAATCAGAATCAATTCCCTCTCGCGCTCATTTAAATTAGAGGCACAGGTAAACTGAAGGCCATTGCTGGCGTTTTCAACGGCACAAGGCTGCCCATTTTTTACCGAGTCCCTTATCCCTTTTATAATTAACCTGTCCCCGACGCTTATTTTTGCGGCAACGGCTGCGTCTTCAAACGTCAGTGGCAATATGCCGAAATTTATCAGATTAGACCTGTGAATGCGGGCAAACGACCTTGCTATAACCGCCTGCACCCCCAGATACATTGGCGCCAGGGCTGCGTGTTCTCTGGAGGAGCCTTGACCGTAGTTTTCCCCCCCTACAATAATGCCACCGCCGTGCGGCCTGGCCTCCTGAGCGCGTTTCACAAATCCGCTGTCTATGTTGGAGAATACGAACTCTGAAATCGCGGGTATATTAGACCTGAACGGGAGCACCTTTGCCCCCGCAGGCATTATATCGTCTGTGGTTATGTTGTCACCAAGTGTTATCAGCACCTCGGCATTAATCTCATCGGCAAGGGGAGATTTAACCGGCACTTCCCTGATGTTCGGCCCTTTAATAATTGCTCCCTTATCTGCTGACGGCGGGATAATCATATTGTCGCAAACGGGGTATTTGTCCGGCTCTTGCGGCGTTGGGATATTGAGCGAGCTGCTTAAGACATCTGAAAATTCACCAGCCACAGCGGCAGCGGCGCATGTTATCGGGCTTGCCAGAAACACTTTGGCGTCTTTTGTCCCCGAGCGCCCCTCGAAATTCCTGTTAAACGTCCTCACAGATACCTGCCCGCTTCCCGGTGCGCCCCCCATTCCAATACACGGGCCGCATGACGACTCAAGCACTCTTGCCCCCGCGGCGGCGAGCTCTCTGAGGCTGCCGTCACTGGCTATCATATCATACACCTGGCGTGAGCCGGGATTTATAAGCAAATTGACCCTCTCTGCCACCGTCTTGCCCCTGAGTATGCCTGCCACGGCGCGCAACGACTGGTACGAAGAGTTCGTACAGCCACCAATGCACACCTGGTCCACCTTTGTCCCCGCAAGCTCCCTCACAGTGGCGACATTGTCGGGGCTGTGCGGCCTTGCGACCATTGGCTCTACGGCAGCAAGGTCAATGTCAATGATGTCGGCATACTTGCTGCCATCATCGGCCTTTAACTCTATCCAGTCTCCCTCCCTGCCCTGCGCCCGCAGAAATTCCTTTGTCCTGTTGTCGCTTGGGAATATCGAGGTAGTTGCGCCAAGCTCCGCCCCCATATTGGTTATCGTCGCCCTTTCTGTTACATCAAGGGAGGCAACGCCCTCGCCTCCGTATTCAAATATGCGCCCCACGCCGCCTTTTACCGTAAGGCGTCTGAGGATTTCTAAAATAACGTCCATCGCGGTAACGTAGGGCCGCCGCAATTGTCCTGATAATTTTATAAGCGTAACCATCGGCATGTTGAGCGCGAAGGGCGCCCCGCCCATCACCACTGCGGCGTCAAGCCCGCCGACCCCTATGGCCAACATGCCAGCGCCTCCGTTTGTCGGTGTGTGGCTGTCTGTCCCAAGGGCAATCTTGCCCGGCACCGCAAAGCGCTCCAGATTCACCTGATGGCAAATACCGTTTCCCGGCCTTGAAAAGTACGCCCCAAAACGCCGTGCCGCGCTCTGTAAGAAGGCATGGTCGTCGGGATTCATATAGTTTGACTGAACCATGTTATGGTCAACATAGGACACGGCCACAGGGACTTTCACCGTGTCTATCCCTATTGCCTCGAACTGCAGCCATGCCATTGTCCCTGTTGCGTCCTGCGTGTATACCTCATCCACCCTCAGCCCGATTGGCTCGCCGGCCTTCATCCCGCCATATACCATGTGTGACTGAATTATCTTCTCTGCTATATTTAACGGCAAAAGACACCTCCTGATAAAATATTGTAATTTCCTGATACCTCCGGCTGCCTTATAACTTCCAGCAGATATTGCCTTTGGCCATGCGCGCAATATCTTCTTTTTGTTTTTGAAACCCGCGTTTGCCCAGCAGACCGAATGTATTGTTTTTCCCAGCTTCTATCCATGGCTGATTAAACGGGTTTACCCCAAAGAGAAAGCCCATAAATGTCGTGCAAATTTGAAAGAACATAAAAAGCTGTCCAACATGGTAGGCGTCCAGCGACGGCATAGTGATAGTCATGTTGGGCTTAGAGGCGTTAGAAAGCGCCAGCTCGGTGGACTTCGCGGCAGCGCCTATAAGGTCATTCAGGCACTGGCCTGACAGTAAACTGAACTCTTCAATTGTTTCAAACACCTTTGGGATGCGGATATTGGAGCCGTAGTCGTCTATGCGAATAAAAATGACGACCTTGTCCTCAGGGCCTTCCATCCAGAGTTGGAGCTGCGAATGCTGATCAGTAGTGCCGACGGCGGGATACGGGGTTATGCCGAGGCCGAGTTTGCCCAGACTTTCCGCCCATAGTTGGCAAAACCATTCAGAAAGGGATTTTAAGCCGTCGGCATAGGGCATCATAACATTGACCGTCCTCTTTTCCTTTACGCACATGAGGTACAATAAAACAGAAAACAGGTATGCCGGATTCTCCCACAGCTCAGCATTAGAGCATTTGGTTAATATGTCCTTAGCGCCAAGCAACAGCTCGTCGGAGTTAATTTCGGCAATCTCCGACAGGAGCAGGCCAGCGGGGCTGAGCACGGAGTAGCGCCCGACAATGGAAGGATGTATGGGCAGAGACATCAGGTTATTTTCCCTGACGATTTGCCTGAGAATCCCGCCCTCTGGATTTGTGGTGATGATAAATCGCCTGGCAGCCTCACTGCCAAGTGCCTTGTTCATATGTTCCCAAAAGATCATAAATGACGCAACGGTCTCGGCGGTGTTACCAGATTTGGAGACTACATTCACGGTTGTCCTGTGAGGGTCAATGATCTCAATAATCGCATCCAGTGTTCGCGGGTCAATGTTGTCGTAAATGAATATCTTAGGATGATTCCTGAAATTGTGCATAGGTTGAAGCGCCTCAAGTATCGCGCGTGGCCCCATGGCAGAGCCGCCAATTCCCAGCAGAAGAAAAAGGTCTGAGTTTTTGACGATGCTGTCGGCAAGCTCCTTGATTTCGGCGGTGTCCTGATTGACCAGATCAATAAAGGCAAGCTCATCCCATTTCCGCTCATGTATTTGGCTATGCGCGATGGCAGTTTTTTCGCGAATTCCTTCTATTTCAACCAAAGACAGGCCCTTATCTCCGATAACCTCTTCAAGCATGTTTCCAAAGTGCATCTCAAGCATACGGGCAAACCCCCTGCGTGGCGCTAAAAATTGCATAGCATTAAGAATATCTGCTCTCGTCTATAATCTATCAAATCCGGCAAATAAATGGCAATAGACGAAAAAAACGCCTATAATCTCAATAAATATCACAAAACATGCTTGACAAAAGCAAGCAAGATATGGAATGGTTATGAACGGCCCGTTCTTTTTTGACCGTTTTCATCGCATATTTGTTATGTATTACCGGCTGTGCAGTTAAGCCAACTGTGCAATTAAGGTTGTCCGCGCATTCAGGGAGGGACTTTATACCGATGGGTTTTCGCAGTGCGGCGGTTTTATTTTTACTCCTGTTAATAGTGCCCATGAAATCGGAGGCATTATTAAATACAAGTGAAGATACGGAAGGAAAGAGCGAAATCCCGGCCACGCTGCAAAACAATCTGATGCACCGCAGCATAAGCGACCTGTCCACTAAGGGTATAACATATTCAGAATCAGTTAGGGAGCATTCTTTTATAAAGGTGCCGTTGCACCCGCCGCCAGACCAACATGACGCTGATGGCCCGGAGGAGATGCTCTTACGGGACGGATTTAAAAGATTTACGCAGTATGGCGGCGATACAAACGCGGCAGAGGCAATTTCAGCGCAGTTAACGTTTTTCGCGGATACGATAAAGAAAAAATTCAATCAATGGCTGGTCAAAGGCTCAAAATACCTGCCGGTTATGAAGAAAATCCTGAGGCAAAATAATTTGCCCGAAGAACTTGTCTATTTGCCACTGATAGAAAGCGGCTATAATAATCAGGCAAAGTCCGCGGCACAGGCAGTCGGGCCATGGCAATTCATGGCAGGGACGGCCCGTGATTACAATTTAAAGGTAAACTATTGGGTTGACGAGAGGCAGGACCCGATAAAATCCACGTATGCGGCATCGAAATATCTTAAGGTTCTTTATGATAAGTTCGGCACCTGGGATTTGGCACTAGCGGCATATAACGCCGGCGAGGTTAAAATAGAAAAGGCGATGAAAACGGCAAACACGGACAACTATTGGAGCCTTATCACAACCGGGCTTATAGCAAAGGAGACAAAGCTGTTCGTACCCAGGTTCATAGCGGCCAAGGAGATAGCGATAGAGCCACAACGGTATGGGTTTAGCGATGTCGAATATGAAACCCCGCTTGAGTATGACATAGTGGCCGTAAAACCTCCTGCTACAATAGATTTTATTGCAAAATCGGCGGGGACATCCACAGCGAAAATAAGGGAGCTGAATCCAGAGCTGAAACAATGGTGCATTCCACCCGATGTGCCGAAATACCGGTTGAGACTGCCGCAGGGTACGAAGGATGATTTCAGGCTGATATATGAAAACACACCGGAACACCAGCGTTACCTGCTGGATAATTATCGGGTGAGGAAGGGTGATTCGCTGAGGAGGATATCGAATAGATTACACATATCTCAGGACATACTGGCCGAAATCAATGGAAAATCCATAAACACAAAACTCAGGGAAGGGACATTCGTATTTCTGCCGCCATCGGGCATACAACATAGAGACTTAACACAAGAGGAGGTAAAGCGGAAAAACGTAGGACATCATGATACGAAGCTAAAACATCGGGATGTGAAACATAAAGTCGTAAAGCATCAGAATGCGAAGCGAATTATGCAACATCATAAGAAGATTAACCCCAATCCCCCGACCTTGGCACAACATCGGGCTAAGGCCGTCATTCATAGCAATAGATAGGGTTGAATTGATTGTTGAGCAGTTCAATGGGGCAATTTGAATTAAAGGGTATGTCCAAAGAAACAAATGAACTAAAAAGAAGTAAACAGCCCTAACGGCTACAATTTGCATGAGGACTTGAGGGATTCATTGAGAATTGCCGCCGTTGTCAAAGCCAAATTGACGGATGTTCCCGCGTTATGATAGAATAATTGAAAGCGAGGACGATAAGTTCATGAATAAAGTGGTTCATGCGGCGATGTTAATATTACTATTTTCTACAGTATTCCCCTCGTGGGTATATGCGCAAAACTCGTCTTTCACCCAACAAGACAGAGAAAGACTGACCCACATTGAACAAAGGCTGACCAACGTTGAACAAAGGCTTACCAACGTTGAACAAAGGCTGACCAACATTGAAGAAAGGCTGATTCGCCTTGAAGAAGGTTTAAAAGCAACCAACCAGCGTATGGACGACGGTTTTAACGCTTTAAATCGCAGGATGAACGACTTAAATGGCCGGATGGGTGACTTGTTCGGGTTGATGTATGTACTTATAGGCGGGATGCTTACGTTGGTGGGTTTTGTCCTCTGGGACAGACGTACCACGATTGCCCCCGTTGTTAGAAAAAACCGGGAGATCGAAGAGAGGGGAGAGAAAATGGAAAAGGTCTTAAAGGAACTCGCCCTGAAAGACCCCAGCGTAGCCGAGACCATAAAACGCGTGGGCCTTTAGTAGTGCCTGATTGCATGTAGAGATTGTATTTCTTAGTTATAAGCCGCACACTTTATATCGTCTCGGCCCCCTATCCCTTTTTTTTGACGCGGTCGGGAGATTTTTCAATATATCGCTTGCTATTAATGGACAATTAATTTATAATCGTTGTTTAACTAAAGATTCAGCGAAGCGGTTTTAAGAACAAGGAGGTATTGTAATGCCAAAATTAAAGACGCACAGGGGAGCCGAGAAGCGCTTTAAAAAGACCGGCACCGGTAAAATAAAGCGAAACAGGGCCAATAAGAGCCATATGATGACCGGTAAACCCTCAAAAAGGACGCGCAGGCTGCGCACTGCGACAATTGTTGACGCAACACAGCACAGAAACATATCAAGACTTATTCCATTTGTGTGATGTTGATGACATTTGTTTGTGAGATGCAAAAATATGCCGGATGAGCCGGTTTTGGAGGACTAAGCGATGCCTAGAGCAAAGGGTGGATTTAAGACAAGGAGAAGAAGGAAAAAGATATTACATAAGGCGCGTGGTTACTATGGTGGCAGGAGTAAACTCTTCAGGGTAGCCTCTGAGGCGGTTGACCATGCCCTGTTGCATGCGTATGATGACAGAAAAAACAAAAAGCGCGACTTCAGGCGCCTCTGGATAATCAGAATTAACGCGGCAGCCCGTGCCGTTGGCCTTACGTACAGCCGCTTCATGCAGGGCCTTAAAACTGCGGGTATCATCCTTGACAGAAGGGCGCTTGCCGAGTTGGCCGTAAGCAATATCACACAGTTTAACCAATTGGCAGAAAGCGTGAAACAACAGACGGCGTGACCGCGCTGCAGGAGCTGTTCTTAAAGGAGCTGGAGGCGGTTACATCCACAACTGCTTTGCGTGAACTCCGCTCAAGATATACGGGGAAAAATGGCGTCATCACAGGGGAGCTGAAGAAACTCCCCACCCTTGCCCCGCACGAAAGGGCGGCCTTTGGAAAACAGGTAAACACCGACAAGGTGTTTATTGAAGAAAGGTTCAAAGAGTATGAACAGGTACTCATCTCAAAAGAGATAAAGTCAAAACTCTCCAAAGACCCCGTAGATATAACACTGCCGGGGTACTATAAAAAACCCGGCGGCAGACACCCCGTGACTATCGTGCTTGCCGAAATAGCCGATATATTCGTCTCAATGGGGTTTAGCATAGAAGAAGGCCCTGAGGTAGAGAGTGATTATTATAACTTTTCGGCCTTAAATATCCCCCAAAACCATCCCGCGCGGGATATGCAGGATACATTTTATATAGAGACCGGTGGCCAATCCGGCGAAGGGGCCTTCGTCCTCAGAACCCATACCTCGCCTGTGCAAATCAGGGTCATGGAGAAACGTGTCAATGAGAGCCGCACAAATGGTACCCCCCTGCCCCCGCTTAGGTTTATCGCCCCGGGAAAGGTCTATCGCTGTGATTCGGACATATCTCATTGTCCGATGTTTCATCAGGTCGAGGGGCTTGTGGTGGACAAAAACATATCGTTTGCAAATCTAAAGGGGCTGCTGGAGGGGTTTTTGCGTAAGGTGTTCGGGCCTTCGGTGCCGGTGCGTCTGAGGCCGAGTTTTTTTCCATTTACCGAGCCGTCGGCGGAGGTTGACATGGGGTGTTATTTTTGCAAGGGTGGCGGCTGCCGGGTCTGTAAGGGCACGGGCTGGATAGAGATAATGGGGGCGGGAATGGTTGACCCGCGTGTCTTTAAAAATGTAGGCTATGACACCGGCCAATACAGCGGGTTTGCGTTTGGCATGGGGATAGAGCGTATTGCCTCCCTTAAATATGGCATAGACGACATAAGGCTCTATTATGAAGGCGACCTAAGATTTTTGCGGCAGTTTTAAAGAGAAAAAATGCTTATATCATATAATTGGCTCAAAGAATATATAGACTTTAAAGAATCCCCTGAGGCGATTGCCGATATACTAACGATGTCCGGCCTTGAGGTGGAATCGTACAAAACACTTGACGGCGGCGATGTCATATTAGAATTAAACGTAACCCCGAACAGGGCGGACTGCCTGAGTGTTATTGGAGTTGCCCGTGATGTCTCTGCCGTACTCAAAAAGAAATTAACTCTCCCCGAAATAAATGATTTTAAAAGCGATAGCGATGCGGGATTCAAAGTCGAAATAATAGACAAACGTCTCTGCCACAGATATTGCGGCATTATAATCAATGGCGTAAAGGTCGCCCCATCGCCGGATTGGATGCAAAAAAGGCTTAACAGCTCAGGCATAAGGCCGATAAACAATGTGGTTGACATAACGAATTACGTACTGCTGGAATTTGGCCAGCCGCTCCATGCCTTCGACCTGAAAAAACTGAAAGGGGATAAGATTATTGTCAGGGCTGCTGACGAGCCAGAGGCCATAACAACACTTGACGGTGTTGAAAGAACCATACCCGCGGGTACGCTGTTGATTTGTGACGCCGAGGGGCCGGTTGCCCTGGCCGGTGTGATGGGCGGGGAGGGGTCTGCCGTTTTCGACACCACCACAGACATACTTATCGAAAGCGCGTGGTTTGATCCCTCGTCAATACGTGTAACATCGAAGCAGACAGGACTGCGCTCAGAGTCCTCGTTCAGATTCGAAAGGCAAACTGACATTGACGGGGTTAAAAATGCCGCTTTGAGGGCTGTGTCTTTGATGATGGAACTCTGTGGAGGGCGCGTCTCAGGGGTGATAGACAATTATCCGACACGCTACGAGGCACCGCAAATCGCCCTAATCCGGGAAAAGGTTCAGGGTTTCTTAGGTGTGCAAATAACAGGCGACGAAATTGAGGATATCCTCAAACGCCTTGATTTTAAAGTAGAAAGACAAACTGGCGACTTTATCGCCACCCCGCCGTCTTTCAGAAGGGACATAGAGCTGGAGGCCGACCTCATCGAGGAGGTTGCGCGTATCTACGGCTATAACAATATCCCTTCGGTAATGCCCGAAGTTGCCCTTGCCATAAATAATGAGAGCGATAAGCACAGGAAACTAGGCGAACTAAGACACTCTTTAAGATATGCGGGGTTTACCGAGACCATAAATTATAGCTTTACAACGAGGGAAGACTTCACTCTGCTTGACATCCCGGCGGGTGATGAAAGGAGAAAGGTTGTGACAGTGAAGAATCCCCTGCAGAAAGATTTCGATATCCTGAGGACATTTCTCCTGCCTTCTCTTCTTAGAAATCTGAAGTATAATATTTCCTTCAGCGCCAAAGAGGTCAACATTTACGAGATAAGCACGGTGTTTTTTGAAACTGGTAATGGATTTCCAGCAGAGAGGCTCAAACTTGCCGTACTGTCATATTCAAGCGGTGGCAAAAAACTATATACAGAGCCAGCCGCACATTTTTATCGTATAAAGGGTCAGCTTGAGCCTATTTTGTCGGGCCTCAGATGTGTGAAATATGAATTGAGACCATCGAATGAGGATTTTTTAGAGAATGATCAGTCGGCTGATGTATTTATTGGTGATGAAAAGATTGGTTTTTTTGGGCTGCTCTCGGCTGAGACTGCGGCAAGATTTGAAATGATAGACGATAAGCCCGATATAGCCGTCTTCGAGATGTTTATAGATAAAACAGATGCCCCAATTGAGCATGAAAGGGCGATTCCAATGTTTTCTACAAATCTGATGTTTAAATACCCATCAATTGAGCGAGATATTGCAATTGTTGTGGACGACGCTTACCAATCAGGCGACATAATAAACCTTATTAAAACTGAACACTTAGACCCTGAACGACTTATAGAATCTGTAGAAATATTCGACCATTACAAGGGCAAAAACATCCCTGAAGGAAAGAAGAGCCTTGCCTTTCATATAGTTTACAGGGCGCGTGAGCGAACGCTTCTGGAGAGTGAAATAGATGCGCTCCATGCTGAAATAGTCAGACATATAATAAGTAAAACAGGCGGGGCGCTGAGGGCATGAGCGTTCATCTGTGGATTGCATGGACATTGGCCTGATATGAAAATAGACCTCAGCAGCTTTTCGATAGTCGTGCTGGCAAAGACACATAATCCGAGCATATTAAACCCGGATTTCCTGAAAGTTAATGGAATCGTGGAGCAGAATTTCACGCCCTTTGACGTACTGTGTACGCCCCCTGCGTCGCATGTCTTTTATAAAGAGGCTCTGTCGGTAATAGCCGAGTTCGAGAGGCTACAGTTTATAGACGAGGACAGGGTGAGAATCCCATACGATTCGCCCATACCGTATATAGCCATAAAATATATTGATGTGTTGCCACATGTCAGGTACATGGCGTCGGGGATTAATTTTGTAGGGCATTATGTATTTCCGGGCAAGGATATAGCGTCATTTTTTATTTCAAACACGTTTATTAAAAATGGGCCGTGGAGCGTGATTAACGGGCAGAGGCCGGATGTTGGCATTAAATTTGCGTATAACGTAAATGATATACTCTGCAACATAACCATTGAGACGGCGGAGACTAACCCGGGGACAATCGGCGCAGAGCGGGCAGAGGACGAATATGGCGATGTTATGATGGATGATCTGCCGCAGCTTAATCCCGTAGTCCTTGTGAAGGCGAATTACCATTTAGCGGCAAAGGAGGCTGAAATCAAGCGAATAAAGATGTTCATAGCCAAGTGGTACACCTATTTCGAGGAATTTCATAACTTCTTAGAGGGTGTTTTCCCGGCTGATTGACCTAAGAGCGGGGGGGCAGGATGAACGGACTGGGATGAGCATAGACAGCTTGCGAGGGAAATTCCCCAACATTGAACGATGGCAGCGTGGAGAAACAAAACCGACACTAAAACAGTTGGAGTCGT